>CAZHVC010000040.1:0-9098 GCA_964535765.1 uncultured Ignavibacteria bacterium
GGTTTATAAGGTGGCGCGGGTTCTGCGGGTTCCGGTTATTGGTATCGGCGGCATAAGCAGCGGCGAGGATGTCATCGAATTCTTGCTTGCCGGAGCCTCGGCGGTTCAGATAGGCACCGCTTGTTTCGCCGAACCGACTGTTTTCCTCCGAGTGCTTGAGGAAATCCGGACCTATCTCCGGCAGCATAATATCGACGATATCGGCGGGATAATAGGAAAGGTTGGCGATGCCTGACGGTGATTTTCGAAAGGCGCTGCTTGGGGCCGCCCGCAGAAATAAAAGCTGGATTTGCGTCGGACTCGACCCCGATCCCGGCAAATTCCCCGAGGGTTTTTCCCGCACACCCACCGGCGCGCTGTCGTTTCTTCGGGATATAGTAATAGCCACCAAAAATCATGTATGCGCCTATAAGCCGAATATCGCCTTTTTCGAACGCTGGGGAGCACGCGGGCTGAAAATATTGAAAGAGCTGATCGAGTTTATCCCCGCTGATATTCCGGTGATTCTCGATACCAAAAGGAGCGATATAGGGAACACCTCGGCGAACTACGCCAAGGCTGCTTTTGAGCATTTCCTGGCCGATGCAGTCACCTTGAATCCCTACCTCGGATTCGATTCGATCGAGCCGTTTGTCCGCTACGGCGATAAGGGGATATTCCTGCTTTGCCTGACTTCCAACCCGTCGGCGGCCGACTTTCAGAAACAAATGGTTCTCCTGGAATCCGGAGAAAAGCTGAAACTATATCAATTGGTGGCCCGCAAAGCGGCCGAATGGAATAAATCCGGAAACCTCGGTCTGGTTGTGGGAGCAACACACCCCTCGGAGCTTGCTGAAATCAGACGAATGATTGCCGACGATATGCCCTTATTAATCCCCGGAGTCGGTGCTCAGGGCGGCGATCTCGAAAATTCGCTTAAGGCCGGCGCCAATTCGCGGGGTGAGCTGGCCATAGTCAACGTTTCCCGGTCGGTTCTGTATGCCTCCTCGAATGACGATTTTGCCGAAAAAGCGAAAGCAGAAATAGAAAAACTTGCCCGGTCGTGCGCCGGTGCGTTGTCTGCGATCAAAAGCGGCGCAGCCGGAAAATAACGAACCGGAAATCGTCGGTTATATGCGAAAGGAGACGAAATGGATAGATTCATCGGCCTTTTGGGTATCGTCTTCATGTTCGGAATCGCCTGGCTGGTTTCACTCGATCGGCGGAATTTTCCTTGGCGGACCGTTGCTTTCGGCCTTGGTCTCCAAATCGTATTCGCCCTGATAATATTGAAAACCTATCCCGGCCAATGGATTTTCGAAAAGTTCAATTTTGTTATTTTGACAATCTTGAGCTGTGCCGATAAAGGTTCCCAATTCGTTTTCGGCAATCTTATCGATCGATTCTTGCCGGTCGGGACGTTGGGTTCGGACGGGCAATTCATAAGTTCCGATGGGGGATTGGTTCTCGATGCCGGAACCGCCTTTTTTGCTTTCAAGGTGCTGCCGACGATAATATTTTTCTCGGCTTTCATGACAGTGTTGTATCACTATGGCGTCATGCAAAAAGTGGTTGTATTGCTGGCCAAGGTCATGTCCAAAACGATGAAGACTTCCGGGGCCGAATCGCTGTCGGCCTCGGCCAATATATTCGTCGGTCAGACCGAAGCGCCGCTGGTGGTCAAACCCTATATCGGCAAAATGACCATATCGGAGCTCAATGCCGTTATGGTCGGCGGTTTCGCCACGATCGCCGGTGGGGTGATGGCGGCCTATGTGGGGCTTCTCAGGGATATCATACCCAACATAGCCGGTCATCTGATGTCGGCCTCGATAATGTCGGCTCCGGCCGGGTTGGCGCTGGCCAAGGTGATAATCCCCGAGACGGGAGACCCTTTGACAAAAGGTGTTGTCAGGCTGAAGGTGGAAAAGCTTGATGCCAACGGCATCGATGCGGCGGCGCGGGGGGCGACCGACGGTTTGAGGCTGGCGTTGAATGTGGGGGCCATGCTGATCGCCTTCATCGGACTGATTACTCTCATAAATATAATTCTCGGTTTGCTCTGGAAAGAGCTTTCTTTGACCTGGATTTTCGGCAAAACCCTGGCGCCGCTGGCCTGGCTCATGGGGATACCCTGGCAGGACTGCACCAAATTCGGGGATATTCTGGGCACTCAGGTTACGGCCAACGAATTCGTAGCCTATCTGAAACTCCACGATTATGCTCCGCAAATGAGCCAGCGCGCCGCCACACTTGGCACCTATGCCATGTGCGGTTTCGCCAATTTCAGTTCGGTGGGGATACAATTAGGCGGAATCGGCGGTATCGCCCCGGAAAGGCGTGGCGATTTGGCCAGAATAGCCCTGCGCGCCCTTCTGGCGGGGGCGTTCGCCTCTTGGTGCACCTGCTGCGTGGCCGGGATCTTGATATGAGCAAGTGAGCGCACCAAAATCACGCCTGGTTACAGTCTGAAATTATTAACCCCTTGCGGTTCAATCGATTAGGAACATAAAAACGGTCCGTTTTTCGGGTCTTTTTCAACCTTCGGGAACCGGCGTCGATATAAATAAGTAATAGTGACAACGACGATAAGTGGGGATAAGCAAATAAATCCGGAGGTATGGCTTGAAACTTATAATAATCGGCATGGCCTTAATATTTTTGCTGGGGATTTTGGGCGCCGCCGTCAGTCTTCACGCCGCCTACAAGGCCTATCGCCAGAAGACGGTTTTGGTGATGTTGGCGGTGATTTTCATGTTGACCGGGCTGGGCTACGTTCTCGGCATGTGGTCGGCCTATCAGGGGCGCAAGCAAAGCTATGCCATCAGCCATCTCAGATCACAGCTTGACCAGCGCGATCAGATATTGACATCGATAAACGCCGAATCGTCGAAAAGGCTGATCTTTTTGCATCATTCAGTCGGCAGCGAATGGTTGGGGCAGGGTCGCCTGGCCGCCGAACTGATGAAACATGGGATCGCCGTCCATGACGCCACTTATGGCGACGAGATCGGTCAAAATACCGACATCTGTCATTGGCTTCCGAAATTCCGCAACGATATGCAGAGAATTTTCCGCTTCGATCGTCATCCGAACATCTACTATTCCGGAGGGCAGGAAAACGATATCGTCATGTTCAAATCGTGTTTTCCCAACAGTGATATAGTCGCCGAGGGAACCGGCCCAGGCGATCCGACCGATCCCAATCGGACGCTGGTGAATTTCAAGGCGGCGTTCGAGGAAATGGCCGAAGAATTCGCAAAGTATCCAGGCAAACTGTTTATCTATGTAACTGCCCCGCCTTTGGTGCCGAAAGCCTCGTCCCCCGCCAACGCCCGGCGCGCCCGCGAATTCAACAACTGGGTGAAAGGCGAATTCTTGAATCGGTATCGCCAAAAAACCGGTTTGGACAATCTGCTCGTTTTCGACTTGTTCGATGTGCTTGCCGACGAAAATAATTTTTTGCGCGAGGAGTTTCGAAAGAAAGACACCGATTCGCATCCGAACCAGCTTGGCGGGTTGGCGGCCACCGAATCTTTCATCAAGTTCATGAAAGAAAAAGGGGTGATCGAGCGGCCGGTGCTGGCCGCCTCCGGCTCATGATATAAGCCTGTCACTGGAATCATTCGGCCGTCTTTTTGAAAGGCGGCCTTTTTAATTTCGGCTTACTTTTATTTCAGCCGGATATCGTCGAGGAATAGGGTTACCGGGTTGCGGATTACCCCGGCGTAGATATGGATTGAATTGATCGATTTCATGTCCATCAGGCGGCCCCTTGGCGCGGTGCGGATTTTCTCGAGAGGTACGACTATCTCGTTTTGGCCCGATTTCAAATCGATGGTGAGATTGAATCTGTCGTGGAAAGAGTTGTCGGTGTGAGAATCATCTATCCGCAATCCTATGGTAACGATCTCCGCCTCCGGCGAGAAGATCAGCAGACTGAAAATCGAGTAGCCGTTCCAGTCTGGAAACGGTTCTTCGATCGAAAACGTCGGATATTTCGCCGGCTGAAAGGTCAATTGTCCCACCTTGCCGGGATGGTCATTCCAGGCCGGGGGCGCAGGAACCGCGGTCAGACTGACCTTTCTTGTTTTCATGAGCGGGCGTTCCCATACTGAATCGAAAGCGGCGATTGTCGGGAAAGAAAGATTGCGGTGAAGATAGGCCCCGGTCAAAACCGCCAGCGGCGTTAAAGACGCCAGCAGAACGATACCCGAGATTGCCAAAAGCAATTTTCGTAACCTGATCCCCATGAACCTTGCGCCGGCGGCCGACCTTCCATCCATAGCCGCCCGGAAACCGAGCGCCGCCAGGGCTCCAGCGATGTCCCTCGAGAGATCATAAAGATCGGAATCTCCGGGCAGATAAATCTGGGCCATTTCCACGAGAGCGCCTGATAATACCGTTATCGCCAAGGCGAAAATATACTGCCTGAACGGACGATTCCCGAGAGCTGTCCAGTACTGCCTCACCATCGAAAGAACCGCCAGCGCAAATGCGCCGAACAGCAGCGTGTGTCCCGTGTTGTGGATTTCCCGCCATAAATAAGTGTGAGAAGGCAGCTTGAGTTTGGCGATAATCAGGAACACGCCGATTATCACCGCGATCGAAACAAACAGCCTGATTATCTTCGCCGGTTTGGGCATTGCCGAAATTATAATCAAAGTCGAGCGCCGTAAACAAGCTCGTTGAAAGCAAACTGGTGGTGTTCTGTCATGAATTTTATCGTCTATGCCGGAGGCCGGGGCCGGTCAAGGTTCTCATACAATTCAATCATGCGCCGCCGCAGAGTGTTTGTGGAAAATTCGCGCTCGATTCGCAATCTGCTCTGCTGCGAAAGCGATTGACGAACTCCCGATTCCGCGATCAAGCGCAGGCAGGTTTCCGCCAGCGCCGACAGGTCGTCGGCGGGCACAAGCATGCCCGAAATGCCGTCTTCGATAACCTCGCCGATTCCGCCTACCGCCGTAGCCACAACCGGTTTACCGAGAGCCATCGCCTCGAGCAGCACCATCGGAATCCCCTCGTGAAGTGAACTGATCACGAAGATGTCCAGAGAGTTGATTATGTCGTAAACGTCATCACGAAAACCGGTGAAGACTATCGTGTCGCCGAGACCCTGCTCGGCGGCGATTTTCATCAACGCCTTTCTTTGCGGCCCCTCACCAACCAGGATGAAACCGGTTTTCGGCGATTTATCGCGGATAGCCTTGGCCATCATGATGAATCGATCATATCCTTTCACCGGAACCATCCTGCCGGCGCTGCCGATCAAAAAGCGATCATCCGGGATACCAAGTTCGGTGCGCATTTGCCGCGGCGGACGCCGGATAGCCAGTTTTCTCGGCTCGATCGCGTTGTGGATCGTCAGCAATTTCGCCGATGGAAATCTTTTCGATAGTCGCCGCCGTAAATCATCGGAAACGGTTATGATTCGGTCGAAATATTTGCGCGTGAAATAGTCGTTCAACGTTGAAAAAACCCGGCTTTTAAGCGAGGCAAGCCCGGTGAACGGTTCGCCTGCGCCGTGGACCGTCTGTACCAGATATTTCGCCAAGCCGCGTTTTTTCAGAATCGCCGCCAAAATGTTTTCCTTATAGCGGTGAGAGTGGATAATGTCGAATTTGTTCTTTTCGGCATAAGCCGCCGCCGCCGTGACGATCCGCCGAAAGCCGTATTCGGATTCCGGAATAATATGCGTTTCTATGCCGGAATTTCTCAGATTCCCGGCCAGCCTGCCGTCATTCAACAAGAGCGCGGAAATCTCGAAACGCTTGTTGTCCCGGAGCGATTCCAATAGCGAATAAAGCTGCATCTCGGCGCCCGCCCACAGGTCGCCCGAGGCGATATGCAGCAACCTTATCTTGTCGTCGATTGCCATGTGATATATTTTTCGCCTTTGATAAATTCGATCCAGGCGACCAGAATCGAAACATTGGCCATGACGAAGAAATACGGGATTTTGAATACAATCTGTTTTTGTAACGGCTTGAAGACCGCCGCTAAGGCCGCAAGCATATACAGAACGGCCTGAATAATCACCAGCGGCAGCCAGAGGGGATTCATCATCGCCAGAGAAACGCTTGCCGCCATGGCCGCCAGCAGCGCGAAAGGGACCAGCCAGCGGGCGACCTTATGGCTTAACACCTGAAACGAAAGCATGCCGTAGCGGAATGGGTTCAGTATGTAGCGCAGATGATAAACGACATCGAGCCCGTGGACAATCGTCCGAACTTTTCTTTTGAATTCGCGTTTCGGGTCGTCGAGGGTCCGATAAAAGCCGATCGCCTCCTCGTCGAGCACCGAGCGATAGCCGTAAGTGCGGGCAAGCAGCGGCAAGTAAAAATCGCTTGACATATAAGGATACCATTTGCGGCAGACCGTCTTGCGAACGGAGTAGAAAGAACCGCTGGCGCCCACTATCGAAGCCACCCGGCTTTCCAGTCGGCGCAAGGCCATCTCGTAGCGAACGTAGAAATTTTCCCCTTGTTCGGCCCCGTCCACACCCTCGACGGCATCCATACCCGAGACGACGCCGATCTTCGGATCGGCAAAACTCCGCACGATCTTCCGGATCGCATCCTGCCTGAGAAAAGTGGTGGCGTCGGTTAAAACAAGCAGGTCGTGAGCGGCGCTTTCGATTCCTTTCCCCTGACAATAATGCTTGCCGTTGCGCTCGTTGAAATGCAGCAGTTTCACGCCCCCGTTTCGATAATCTTTGACTATCTCAACGGTTCTGTCGGTCGAACCGTCGGAAACCACGATTATTTCGAGCTTATCGGCGGGGTAATCGAGCGACAGGCTGTTTTCGATTTTGGGGCCTATTCTCTTTTCCTCGTTATATGCCGTGATAATCATGCTAACCGCAGGAAACCACTCATCTTTAGGCGCTTTGGCAGCGGGGCGGATGATCGCCAGAAGTTTCAGGAAGGCGAAATACCCGAAATAAGTCCAAATAATATTGGATAGCGACAAAGCCAGCACGATAATCAAAAGCGTTTGCATGACACTTGCTTCAATTGTTTATGGTGTCAGAGGTTTTATCGGTCATTCGCTTCTCTCGCTTAGCCGTTTCAAAATTCTGGAAATTGTCTCCAAATCTTGGCGAGCGACGTACGGATGCGTGGGCAAAGTGAACAGGCGGTCGGCCAAAGTCGCCGCCCCGGGAAACTTGTTTTCGGTTCCGACGAGATGTTTTTCGATTTCGGGAATATCCCTGATCGTCGAGGGATACATTGTCGAAGCACCGATGCCGGCGCGGTTAAGGTCGGTGATCGCTTTGTGCCGTAGTGAATTCGACGGCGCCAGCACCGGCAGGCGCAGGTAGGGTACGATTGCATCAGCCCGCCGCCCGGGGATTGCGAACCCGCCGGTCGTTTCGTCCTCGGCGATCGATTCGATCAAAAAACGAGCGTTTTCGACACGAACCGCGTTGAGCCGTTCGATTTTTTTCAGCATACCGAGAATCACGGCCATCTGCAATTTCGGTAGTCCAAAGATAGGGAAATTCTCGTCGTAAACCGTTTTCCCCAGGCCCACAAACGGCAGCGATTCGGGAATCCGGAATAAATAAGGATGTAGAAATATGGAATAGACGAGGATTCTAAGGAATGCCTTGATATCATCGGTCGGCCGCGGCGGCTTGATCCGGTTCAGCGATTCGGCGATGGCCGCGGCGAGTTCGTCGCTGTCGGTCAATATCGCGCCCCCGCCGACGGCGGTGATATTCTTGCCTCTGCCGAAACTGTAAAAGCCGGCTTTCCCCCACGACCCGGCCGGTTTGCCGTCGTAGATTATCCCGAAAGTCTGCGCCGAATCATCGATTATTTCCAGATCGTTTTGGCGGGCGATCGCCGTCAATTCTTTCCAATCGCTGACAATGCCTAAAAGATTGCAGGGGATTATGGCCAAAACCTTGCGGAAATCGGCTTCGCCGAGTTTGCGATAGTCGTAATCGAGTCTGTTCGGATCCAAGTCGGCCAGCCTTATTTTAAGCCCGGCCCGTACTATCGAGGAAGGGACCGAAAAACAGGTATAGGCGGGGATTACCACTTCATTGCGATCGGCCGGGGATATTTTCGCCAGAGCCTGCAGTATGATCGTGAATGCGGCCCGTCCGGAACTTACCATAAAACAATATTTGACGCCTGCGTGTTGGCATAACGCCTTGCCGACGACCGGCCGGAGATCGGCCGAATCGAAAACCGTCTTTAGGGCGGATAATAGCTCGGTTATTTTATATGGTATCCCCGCCGGGGCGATTTTGCGGATCGTCAATGGAATGCTCCTGGCATAGGCTCTTTTTCAGGGGAAATTCCTTATGACTTTTGGACCGAGGAAATTGGTCAACCATAGCGGCAATCTGCGCCATAGGGATATTAGGGTCTTGTATTTCGGATTATCGGGATTCATGGCCGGTATCGCCTCGGTTCGGGTGAGGGTATATTGCCAGTTCAGTTGAATCGGCGGCGAGACCCACTGTTTTTTGAAATTGAAGGTCGGTGAATTCCAGGTCGAACGGCCGAAATCGAAATAGCGATAGCCGTTCTCGCAGCCGTATTTGATGACTTGCCAGTAAAGGGCATGATTGGGACAAAATTTCAGAAATTCGTTGTAGGATGAGGCGGACGGCACATACAGCATATCTTTGAAAGCCAGAAGCAAACCTCCGGCAATCGGCATTTTCTGATTGAAAACGAGAACGATGCGGGCGGAATCTGCCAGCTCATCGAATATGCTTGCAAAAAAGCGTTTGCCCCAAACCGGCGTCCCGAGATCGCGCATCTTCCAGCAAAAAATGCGATAAAAATCGTCGAGCCGCTCAGGACCGAATATGCCGACGGTCAATCCCGACTTTTCCGACTTGCGTATCTGATTCCGCAGTTTGGCATCGAATCTTTTCCAGATGACTTCCGGGTCCCTATCGAGTTCGAGTCTGAAAGTTACCTTGTCGTCTCTAATCGGTGTCCCGGCGATCATCGGTTCTATCGAACGATATTCGACGAACCTTGCCCCACTCCGGCGAGCCAGCCTTTCGGCATGCCCGGCGATTTCTTCGGCCGCAACCTCGCTATCGGCGCAGATGCCGGCATAGTCGATCCACGGCAGCGATACATAGA
>CAZHVC010000041.1:0-9064 GCA_964535765.1 uncultured Ignavibacteria bacterium
ATGCAAAGTATCATCAGCAGGAAGCCGAAATCGTGGCCAAGGCCGGGATTCCGGGCGCCGTGACGATCGCCACCAATATGGCCGGCCGCGGAACCGATATCAAGCTCGGCGAAACGGTGGTCAAGTCGCCTTACTGCATGCTGGTCCGGCCGGTTTCGGAAACGGAAGAATGCCAATTCTACCGGGAATTGAAATGCGAAAAAAATGTCCCCTGCGGATTGCACATAATCGGTACCGAGCGGCACGAGTCGCGCCGTATCGATCGGCAATTGCGCGGACGCGCCGGCCGTCAGGGCGACCCCGGCAGCTCGCGTTTTTATCTGTCTCTCGAAGACGACCTGATGCGCCTGTTCGGTTCGGATAGAATCGCCGCCGTCATGGACCGCCTGGGGGCTAAAGAAGGCGAAGTTATCGAACACGGTATGGTAACCAAAGCGATCGAACGCGCCCAAAAGCGGGTCGAGGCGCAGAATTTCGCCATCCGCAAACACCTGCTCGAATACGACAACGTGATGAACAGTCAAAGAGAGGTTATCTATAGCCGTCGCCAGGCCTGCCTGAAAGGCAAAAACTTAAGAGACGAAACCATCGAACAGGTCCAAGAGCTCATCGAAAATTGTATCCGGGAATTCTGCCCCGAAAACGAATATCCGGAAAACTGGAATATAAACGGCTTGCGCCAGAAAATGCGAAACATCTTTCTGATGGATTTCAACTGGCCGAAAGAAGAAATCGCCAAACTCAATCAACAGGAATTGTCAAGACGCCTGATCGATGGGGCAATGAAAATCTACGAGGAGAAGGAACGGATTCTGGGCGAGGAGGTCATGCGCCGCCTCGAAAGATTCTCCTTTCTCATGGCGATCGACCACGAATGGAAAGAACACCTGTACGAGATGGATCATCTGCGTACCGGAATCGGCCTGAGAGCGTATGGGCAGCGCGATCCGCTGATAGAGTTCAAAAAGGAGGGGTATAAGATGTTCATGGAGATGCTGGGCCGGATCGACGAGCTGGCGATCTCCAACATCTACAAATTAAGGCCGGTGGCCGAGCCAACCAGAATTCCCCGCGGCCAGATGGCGGCCGTGAAACAGGCGGCGGTGGGAATGGGCGTGGCCAGAGCGGCCCGGGAACAGGCCGCAAGCGCGGCAGGGGAGAGGGTGATCGCCGGCGGCGGCGACCCGAACGAGACCGCCGAAAAACCGCGGCCGATCAGAGTGGAAAAAAAGGTCGGTCGCAACGAACCGTGTCCCTGCGGCTCGGGCAAAAAATATAAACATTGCCATGGAAAAAATGAATCAACACGACCGCAGGCGGTCCTGTTGGACGAACCGCTATCGAGGTCCACATCTAAAAAACAAACGAGGAGAAAATGCCGCACTTCGTAAATGAAATTCATCTAAGGAAAACCACCCGGGCGCAAGCGATTATTTTCTGCCTGCTTTTCCTGTTCGGCTGTTCCGAAAGACCGCAGCCGGTTACCATACTTCATACAAACGACATGCACGGCCATTTTCTGCCATGGCCGGCCTTGCGCGACAAACCGCCCATAGGCGGATTCGCCGCCCTCGACTATTACGTCGAAAAAGAACGTAAAATCGATCCCCGGGCCTTGCTTTTTGATTGCGGCGACCTTATGACCGGAAACCTGATCTGCAACATCAATTTCAAAGATGCCGAAGGCGGAGCGTTGATCGAAATGATGAACATGATCGGCTACGACGGGATGGTATTCGGCAATCACGAACTGGATAAGCCGATCTCGAATCTGCGGAAATTTATGGAAATCGCCGAGTTTCCGTTCGTCTGCGCCAATTTCACCGATTCGGCGGGCAATGATTTCACCCGGGAAAAATATCATATCTACAACTTGGGCGGGGTGAAAGTGGGCGTCATCGGCGTCACCTACCATAAAATGGCGGGCATGGCCGACCCCGACAATCTCGAAGGGTTCAATTCGACCGAACCAGCCGAAGCGATCAACCGGGTCATCCCCGAACTCGATCCCCAAACGGATCTGATCGTCGTGCTTTCGCATCTGGGAATAGAAGCCGACCGCGAACTGGCCCAAAAAATAAAGGGAGTCGATATCATTCTCGGAGGCCACAGCCATACCCGACTTGACCAGCCGGAGAAAATCAACGGTATCCTGATCTGTCAGGCCGGATCACACGCAAGATATCTCGGCAAGTTGACCTTGCAGGTGGCCGGCGACACTGTTTTCAGCTGGCACGACACGCTAATAGCCATGGTAACCGACAGCCTAAAAGCCGATGGCCCGCTGCAGGCGCTGATCGACAGCCTGGCGGGGATTATCGATGAAAGATTCGGCGCCGTGATCGGCACGCTGGTCAGCGACTGGGAAACGGCCTACCAGGCGGAATCGAATATCGGCAACTGGGTCACCGATATGCTCAGGGCCAAGACCGGGGCCGATATAGCGATAGTCAACTCGGGGGGGATCCGCAAACGTATTCCTGCCGGACCGATCACCCTGCGCGATGTTTACGAAATGCTTCCGTTCGAAAATTATGTCAGCTTTTTCGATTGTTCAGGGGAGGAGTTGCAAACGATTTTCGCCGCCAACGCCGACGCCGAGGCGGGCGAGCGAAGCTATGGCAGCCTGCAGATTTCCGGTGCCTCCTACGCCTATGAAATGAAGGACGGTCGGCCGATCCTCAGCCAGATGAAGGTCGGCGGCAAACGACTGGATCCGAAAAAGATTTACCGGATCGCGACAATTGATTACGTAATAGACAACGCCGACAAATATTTCAAAATCACCCCCTCGAATATAAAGGAGACCAACCTGCTGCTATCGGACCTAATCGTTGAATGTATCAAGGAGGCCAAAGTGATCGATTCCAAAGTCGAGGGAAGAATCAAAAGAAAAGGCTGATTGCGCATCCCGCCTCAGGCAAAAACCGTTTTCCTACCCAAAAAGCAACGGGCGCAGGCAATCCTGCACCCGTTATGTTTATTGTCACAGTCAACGGCGTAATCAAATTATCTTCTTCACCAAAACGCACTCCATAAAGGCCGGGCTTCCTTTCGGCTGCTGCTTTTGATAGACTTCCTTGCGAGTATATCCCCAGCGCAGATAATATTCCTCGAATCCGAGCTCGGCGATAATCCGCATGAGCACCCAGCGATGTTTGGCCTCGGCGACGGCGAATTTTTCGGTTTCCCTGATAATGGCGCCGCCGATCCCCTGGTGGCGGTAGGCCGGCAGAGTGCTGATATTGGTTATTTCATAATACGCCTCGTTACCGGTGTTGTGCTTATATTCCGATCCCGAATCCAGTTGCACGGCGCCGATGATTTTGCCCAGCTGCATGGCCATGAAAAAGCGGCTGCCCCGCTCCATCGCTATGCCGATATCATCGGCCGATAGATTCGGCACGACGAAAGGCGAACGCCCGCGCAACGGAGTATTATTGGTCAGGGCCTCCTTGATTATGTAGGCGATATTGGGCGCATCCTCGGTGGTGGCGGGAACAATGGTCGTGCGGGGTTGAAGGTATCGTCTGAGGTTGGCGCCGCGAAGGTCGCGGGGATACTTGTCGCCGGGAAGCGTTTCCAGTTCGTTCAAAAACGGCAGCCCCTCGAGGTGCACGGTCCAATCTTCGTTTCTCATTATCGCATCGGCGATGTTCTGCAACCTTTCCGGTTGTTTTTCCCAGCGCTGTTTAAGCAGGTTTATCTTGTCATCGGATAATAACACATCTTCCTCCCGGAAAATTAACTTAAATCAAATAGACGCTCACCGGATCACTTGTCAACCGATTGTCACCAACTTGACATCCGGTCGGCGGCCAGCAATATACCCCGATTAACGACCTGTCGGCAAGTTGTTTTTGCAACGCGGCCGAGGTGATGGTCAGGAGGATTTGGGGTCATGCGGGCGGATTTGTACGCCCGAAGCATGCTTTTGCGGATTCGGTCGGATAAGGACTGCTTAGCCTCAATTCTACAGAACGACGAACCGTCAATCGTCGGGCGGGCACTTCGTCGCTTCCGCAATAGCGGCTTGACATGAGGATGACGGTTGGCTAACTTCTGCGGCGATGGCCGGAAAAATATATAATATCGAGAAGTTGACATTTCCCGAAATCAACGCTCTCGATCGCCGACGCACGGCTATTTTTTTCGCCGTTTCCCCCCTTGAAGAACATGGACCGCACCTGCCTATCGGCGTCGATGCCATGAACGCCTGGATATTCGCCTGCCGCTGTGCCGAAATATTGATTGAAAGAGACCCTGAATTCGACGCGCTGATCTATCCGTTGCTGCCGCTGGGAACCCAGGTCTATCGCCAACCCGGATCGTTCTACGTCAAGCCTTGGACTCTTTATGAAATTATTTACCAGCTCGGCAAGAATCTGGCCCGCTACGGTTTCACGAACATTTTCGTGATTTCCGCCCACGGCACGCCCAAACAGATCGTGGCGATCGAAAGAGCCTGCGCCAGGGTTTCCCGCAAATACAAAAAATCGATGTATTGCCTTTCGGGCGCTCTGACGTTCAAATTCCTTCGCGGGGAGATGCATGAGGCTATCGCCAGGCGGCTGAATCGTAAATTCACTCCCGAGGAGTTGCAGCAGTTGCGCTATGACTACCACGCCGGCTGGTGGGAAACGTCGATGATGCTGCGGTTTCACCCGGAATTGGTCAAGGATAGTTATCGCTTTCTCAAACCTTACCTGAAAGACATGATCACCGGCAAAATAATTTCCGAAAACAAGGAATGGCAGGGTTACACCGGAACACCCGCCTGGGCCGATCCCGACTTTGCCGAAGCCTCGCTGGCCGAATTCGGGAAAATAGCCGCCGACTTGTTCGATCGCCATCGCCGGGGGGAAAATATCACCCGTCTCGTGCGCTCGCCTTTTTACTGGATTCCGATTTTTCAGCCTTACTTCAGAAGAAATTTGATCGCGGCCGTCATCCTCGTAATAATAATCGCGGTTTCGCTGATTTATTTCACCTGAACCGTAATCAGCCGACCCGCCGGATGCCGTCGGCGACAACAAGATTCCCCGCCCCAGGGGCGTTCGCCGGCGCATTCCGCCCGGCCGAGGCAGATTGTTATTGTGCCGATACGCCTGATAGGTGCAAGTTCAAAAAGACCTATCAGATAAGGCAAACGGCTAATGCGGTTGCGGGGCGCCGCGGAACATAAAATAGGCGGCAGCCACCAGGCAGATGCCGGCATACAGATAATCCAGCTTTAGCTCCTCTTTCATATAATAGACCGAAAACGCCCCGAAAACGCACATGGTGATTATTTCCTGGATGACTTTCAATTGGCCAAGCGAATAATAGTTGCTGCCGATCCTGTTGGCCGGCACCTGCAAACAATATTCGAAAAAGGCGATGCTCCAACTGAAAAGAATCACCAGGAAAAGCGGTTTCCCTCTAAGGTCCTTCAAATGTCCGTACCAGGCATAGGTCATGAAAATGTTCGAGCCAAGCAATAGAAGCACCGTTGAAAAATTGCTGATATTCGGCATATATCGTAAACCTTCCTCTAACCTTTGAACGGCCGATCGATTACGGCGATAACACAGCCATTTTCGGTCGTTTCGAAAAGACCTTCAACCATTGGCCGGTAATTCGTTCCCCCGCCGATGCAATTGCAAATTCAGCCGTCATTAAAACTTCATTTCCGGCAAAAACTGACGAAAATATAAAAAGAATGTTCAATAGGGAAGCAATTGTAATTTAGGGAAAAAATATGCTCGTATTTGTCGGCGTGGCAATTGTTTTCGGGGCCGTGATCGGCGGCTTCGTTTGGGAGGGCGGACAACTGCTGGTGTTGTTTCAACCGGCGGAGTTTCTGATTATCGGCGGGGCGGCCTTAGGTTCGATTTTGATAGCGTTGCCGCCGAAAATCGTCAAGTTGATGATAGCCCAAATAATGAGGACTTTCAAATCGCCGCCCGGTAAACAATCGTATATAAGTATTTTGGTCATGCTTTATGAAATTTTCCAGGCGGCCCGAAAAGACGGTTTGGTGGCCATGGAATCGCATATCGAGCGGCCGCAGGAAAGCAAAATCCTAAAAAAATATCCCGAATTTCTGGCCAATCACCACCTGCTTGACTTTTTTGTCGATACCATGCGTCTCATACTCTCGGGCGTCGTGCCGGCGCACGATCTGGAGGCGCTGATAGATTCCGATCTTGATACTCACCATAAGGAAAACTCGAAACCGCCGACCGCTTTGTCGAAAGTCGGTGATTCATTGCCCGGACTCGGTATCGTCGCCGCCGTGCTTGGAGTGGTAATAACGATGGGGGCGATCGGCGGACCTCCGGAAACCATAGGGCACAAAGTGGGGGCGGCGCTGGTCGGCACTTTTCTCGGCGTTCTGTTATCCTACGGATTCGTCCAGCCGCTGGCCTCGAATCTCGAGCATATGAACGATGAGCTTTCCCAGCACTATATAGTGGTAAAGCAGGCGCTTCTCGGATTCCATAAAGGGATGGCTCCCTCGATCGCCGTGTAATTCGCCCGACGCGCCATAACCTCCGATGTTCGGCCGGGTTTTCTGGAGCTGGAAAACGCCTGCAAGGCGACCCGGGAAAAAGCGACTTAAAAGATGCCTGAATCAGAAGAACAGCAACCCATTATCATAATCAAGAAAAGCGGCGGCCACGGCGGGCACCACGGCGGCGCCTGGAAAGTCGCCTACGCCGACTTCGTGACGGCCATGATGGCGTTCTTTCTGGTCATGTGGCTGGTCACCCAGAGCCAGGAAATCAAAGATAACGTGGCCGGATATTTCAATGATCCGGCAGGTTGGAGCAAGAAAGCCGGTTCGTCGATCCTGAAAGGGGGCGAATCGATTCTCGACCTTAAAAACAGAACTAAACCGGCCCCCACCAGCACGGACGCCGCCCGCGAGGTACTTAAACGGGCCAGCGAACGGATAAAAGAAGCACTCAGCCGAATCCCCGATTTCGCCTCGATAAAAGACCTGATAGAAATCGAGCTCACGCCGGAGGGCTTGCGGATTCAGCTGATCGAGGCGGCCACCTCCAGCGAAGATTCCTCGCATTTTTTCAACCTCGGCAGCGCCCAACTCTCGCCGAAAGGAACACAAATAATCACCTTGATCGCCAAGGAACTCGGCCAGCTCGACAACAAAATAGTTATCGAGGGCCATACCGACAGCCGCCAATATATTTATCAGAACAAATACTCGAACTGGGAATTATCGGCGGACAGAGCCAACAGCGCCCGCCGCCTGATGGAGGCGCAGGGGATCAAGCCGGAACAGATGTTCGAAATCAGAGGATACGCCGACCGGGTGCCGCGATTCGAAAACGACCCGAAAGACGCCCGAAATCGGCGCATCGCCATCCTTGTGCTCAACAATAACCCCCGGAGAAACATCGATACGATAGATTTGCAGAAAGCCGTCGGCGATGTGTCAAAGAAACACGACGAGCGTTCGGAAATCGTTCATTGAGTATTATTGGCCGGTTTTTGCGAATCCAGGGAATATTGCAAGATCGCCCCTATTTATCGGTGCACCCGAAATGCAATCCAAAACATTTGACCTTAGCCGGGGAACTCACTAAACTTTCGAACCGCCGATGAGGAAAAGAAAAGCAAGATGATTGCGGCAGGGAGATAAGGTGAAATATTCGGCGCTGGACAAGATAAACCTGTTTTTGACAATCTACTATCGAATGTTGGGGAATATTTTCAGGATTTCGGCCTGGTCGCCATTTTTGTTTGCGGCGGTATTTCAAACGGCCGGGTTGCTTTTGTTGATCGATTACGGTCGCCCCGTCTCGGGCGCTTTCATCTATCCTTTATTGAAGGTGCTGCTTCCCTCGGCCGCCCTGCATTATCCCAATTATTACCTTGCCATACCGCTGGTATTTTCGGCCTATGATATTTGGATTGTGGGGCCGACGATCTGGCTGCTGGCGATCGGGGCGGTTACGATTTCCACGGGGGCGATACGCAACCAGCAAAGAATAGGCGCGGCGGCGGCCGCCAAGACGGCTGCCGGCCGTTATGGTCTGCTGCTTGGTCTCTGGCTCATTCAGACAATTCTGATGATAATATTCGTCTATTTGCCTGGCCGGTTAATTTCCGATTCTCTGGCAGGATACTTTTTGCGCGGTCTGGCGATGAAAATCGCCCTGCAAGGGATCGGTTTCGTCATTTCGGCATTGACGCTTTACGCCATCGCCTCGATTCTCCTTGACAAGAACGGTCTGTTCAAATCGCTGGCGATTAGCGCAAGATTATGGAAACGGAATTTCTTCTTCAGTTTCTTTATCGTTGCGCTGCCGGGCTCACTCGGGCTGATTATCGATATCCTGACCTCCTCGTTCGCCCCGCATATAATCAACCTGGGGAACCCCGAAATCATAATCTGGCTGCTGTTCCTGAAAATATTTCTCGGCGTGTTCCTCGGCCTGTTTCATTATGGAGCAGCCGTCTATGCTTACCGGGAATTCGGCGGTTGAACATATCCCCGCATAAGTTCGGTTTTCAAAACAAAATCCGATCCGGGAATCCCGTCGGTTTGCCCGACTTTTATCGGATCCTGATTTCCGGTCAATGATTATCTATTCGAGGGTCGGAATGGACGGTCCTGAAACGGCGACCCGGCTCCGGGCTGATCGGCCCGATTGTCCGCGGCAGCATGGCGGGCGATAACCCCCTCGACCATGTAAATCACGTCTTCGGCGATATTGGTGCTGTGATCGGCTATCCGTTCGAGGTAGCGTGAAACCGATAAAACTTGAATCAGAAATTCCAATTTGCCCACATCCCGGTGTATTTCGTTTTCGATTTTTTCGAAAAGCTGGCTGTGCCTGGCATCGATTATATCGTCGCAGCGGCAGACCTCGCGGGCCAAACTGGAATCGAGATTGATAAGCGCATCAAGGCTTTTTCTCAACATCTGCTGGGCCTGGTCGGCCATAAAAGGGATATCGTCCGGAATCTGCATCCTTGGCCGTTCGCAAAAAAACAACGACCGCTCGGCGATGTTCACGGCCAGGTCGCCGATCCGCTCCAGATCGTTGTTGAT
>CAZHVC010000042.1:0-8992 GCA_964535765.1 uncultured Ignavibacteria bacterium
GGTTTGAAATTTTCGGGGTGACCGGCTCGGTTATAGCTCTCATAGGCGACTTCCTGAGCAACCGTCATCACCACAGGATCGTTGTTGGGAAAAATCAACGGCGTATTGTATTCGGCGACCTTCTGAATGACTGAACTCAGGATATTCATGCTGGCGATGGTAGCGGGACGAGTGATTGTTCCCCGACCGGCCGAATACAATATCGGCTTGCCCATCTCGGTCGCCCTGCCGATCGCCTCGTCGATCGCCTGCAGGCCGGCGATCGGTCTAATAAAGAACGATTTCCCCCGTTTCCCTTGGATTACGAAAAAGCCAACGAGCAATCCGCATATGACCACTCCGATTAAGACATTTGTCCTTTTTTCGTTGAACCAGTTTTCCACAGGTTTGATGACGGCGGTTTTGGCGATCAGCAACTCCTGAGTGTCGCGGCGCGCCACAAGGTAAAATTCGTAAGATTTTCGGGGATCGAGCCCAATCTTTATGAATTCGCCCGAATCGGCGGCGATGGTGTGAATATCCTGTAAATCAGTGCTTTCCGGAGTTGACTGCCGGATGAGGTATTGTTGGGAGGTATCGAAATCAGGAATGCGCCAGCGGACGATCAGACCGCTGCCGTCATCATTCGGTTTATCAAAAACGGACAGCGTCTGGTCGGATTGAGCGGAGGCCGTAATCCAGCAGCCAAGCAGGAGGATCGGCAAAAGGCAGGCAGAATGAAAAGACATGGGGGAATTGTATTTTGACCATCCGATTATGTCAAGACGAAACGGCTTATCGTCCGGAACCAACCGCAATATCGTCTTTGGCCTGTCAATGGCTGATTCGATCCATCGACAACGGGATTGCCGCTTCGTAGCAATCGCTCAAAATAGGAATTGGACAATCGATCAGCTCATTGATTTTCAGGCAATCTCCACCGGTCAGGCCGAGAATATGCGGCTCCAAGCCGTAAACCCGGCATTTCTGTTCGATTTTGGCAAGATCGCCTTGGGCAAAAGATATCAGCACCGCCGGCCTCGATTCGGAAAACAGCAAGCTATCGGGACGCAGTTGGAAATCGGCCTTGACAACCGCGCCGATTCGACGCCCGATACAACATTCCGCCAAGGCCACGGCCAGGCCGCCGTCGGAAATATCATGCGCCGAATGCAGCAGCTCAGCCTCGGCCATCTCAACGAGAAAATCGATTACCCGTTTTACTGTCGGCAAAGACAGCTCCGGCAATCTGCCGGCGATTTGTCCGTGAATCAGTTTGAGATATTCCGAGCCGCCCAGTTCACCGGAGATTCGGCCGATAAGGGCGATAAAATCGTTAGGATGGCTAAAGAACGAACCGACTCTTTTCTCGACATTGTTTAATAATCCGATCATCCCGATAACCGGTGTCGGATAAATCGATTCCCCGCCGCTTTCGTTGTAGAAACTCACGTTGCCGCCGGTAACCGGAGTTCCGAGAAAGCGGCAGGCTTCTCCCATACCGGCGATTACTTCGGCAAATGAATAATAAACCTCCGGATCATAAGGATTGCCGAAATTAAGGCAATTGGTAATCGCCAGCGGTTTGGCTCCGACACAGGCCACGTTGAGCGCCGCCTCGCAGACAGCATGGACGGCACCCAAGCGGGGATTCAAATAACACCAGCGGCCGTTGCAATCAGTGGCAGCGGCCAAACCCTTGTTGGTTTTTCTGACTCTTATGACAGCGGCATCCTGACCGGGGCCGATGACCGTGGCCGTCCTGACCGATGTATCATATTGCTGATACACCCAGCGTTTGGAGGCGATATTCGGTGATTTCAGCAACTGCAAGAGGATATCGTTGAAATCTCGCCGAACCGGAAGCGCATCGCAGTCGAAATCCGCCAACTGCTCGATATGTTTCGGCTTTCTGGTCTCCCTTATATAAACCGGCGCCTTGCCTCCCAAAACCAGCGATTCCGGAGGAACATCGGCGAAAAGAACGCCATTAAAGTAAACTTTCACCCGCTGATCACCAATCACCTTGCCGATAACGGTGGCCGGTACTCCCCATTTGGCGTAAGTCTCGATGACCTCAGGCAAATTCCCGGGAGTGGTGACAAGCAGCATCCTTTCCTGAGATTCGGAAAGCATGATTTCATAAGGCGTCATTTTATCTTCCCGAACCGGCACCCGTTCAAGGTAGAGCTCCATGCCGCAGCCGCCTCGGGCGGCCATCTCCGTGGCTGAACAAGTCAATCCGGCCGCTCCCATATCCTGAATCCCCACCAGCAACTTGCGTTTGATCGCCTCAAGGGTGGCTTCAAGCAAGAGCTTTTCCATAAAAGGGTCGCCGATTTGCACGGAGGACCGCCGCGATTCCGATTTCTCGGACAGCTCCTCGGAGGCGAACGTCGCTCCATGGATCCCATCCCGGCCGGTTTTGGATCCGACAATCAACACGGGGTTGCCTTCGCCCCGCGCGGTCGCTGAAATAAGGTCCTTTTTATGAGCGATTCCCACGGCCATGGCATTGACCAACGGGTTACCGGCGTAGGCCGGCTCGAAATATATCTCCCCGCCGATATCGGGAACGCCGAAACAGTTTCCGTAATCACCGATACCCCGGACCACGCCGTCGAAAAGGTACTTTGTCCGCGGATTGTCCAGAGGACCGAATCTCAACGAATTCAGAGCGGCCTCCGGTCTGGCTCCCATGGTAAAAATGTCGCGCAGGATCCCGCCCAAGCCGGTCGCCGCCCCCTGATACGGCTCGACCGCCGAGGGGTGGTTATGCGACTCGATTTTGAAAACGACCGCCAAGTCGTCGCCGATATCGATCGCGCCGGCGTTTTCGCTGCCTGCTTCGGCAAGCATAATAGCGCCTGTCCTTGGCAATGTTTTCAGCAGGGCGATCGAATTCTTGTATGAACAATGCTCAGACCACATCACCGAATAGATGCCGAGTTCGGTATATGTCGGGTTGCGGCCGAGGAATTCCTTGATTTTTTCGTACTCATCGTCGGAAAGGCCATGCTCGCGGGCAAGTTCAATATCGACCTTCGGTTCATTCATCTCCGGTGAATCTCCTTCCTTTTTTGAAGTATATCCGAGTCGGAATTTCAAGTCAACCGATTTGCCGGCAAATGCAATTTGACCGGCCGGAAAAAGACAGGCCGCCGGGGGTTCGTCGGAAGTTCAGGGGAAACGATTATTTGCGCAGTCAGCAAAATAAAAGGGCGCCTTAGCAGGTAAGGCGCCCTCCATCCTGATCGCGATTATCCTATTTCAACAACAACATTCTGTTGGCTTGGCTTTTTCCGTCGACTTCGATCCTGTAAAAGTAAATTCCACTTGTCACCGCGGCACCCTTATCGTCCGTGCCGTTCCAGACAACCCGGTGCAATCCGGCCCCCTGTTGACCATCAGCGAGAGTCGCAATACTCCGGCCGGTCAGATCGAAAATCGTAAGCCGAACGTTTCCCTCTTTTTCCAGAACGTAGCCGATCGTAGTCGAGGAATTAAAGGGATTCGGATAATTCTGCTCAAGCCTAAACCGGTCAGGAAGCTCAACGTTATCGTTTATCGACGTCATTTGTTCCAGTTCGAGCAAGGTGATCCGGGCCGTCTGCAAGACCTCCCTGGTTGCGTCAGATTGCAGAAACGCCACCAGCTCGCAATTCGACCAAACCAGGGCAGCCGGACAAGTAAAAGGTTGGGAATAATCCACCGTATCGCCCTGAGCGAGTGTAATCGACGCCCCGGTGGCCGAGGGCATCATGTCACGGAAAGTTTGATGATGAACGGTTATCCCGTTCGGTGCATTCCAGTGAATATCCGATTCGGTAAGGGCTATCCGCAATTTGAGGTTACCCACATCGATTAAATCGACCCCGATCAGAGTGACATCGAGAGTGCCGGTGCGGGTATTGGAATCGAAACTGCCGCTTAAGATTATTTCAACCGGCGACTCGTCGCTGGAACGGGAAAGGATATAATTCCACCAACTGCTGTATGAATACCCACCGCGGACTATACCGTCGATCCAGGCATAAGGCGTATAGTAATAGCCATCAGGATGGGCCGGATAGTAATTTATGCGGGCGCGGTTTTCCGAAGTATTATAAACATAGAAAGGATCGCTTGACGATGGCCACCAGGCATGATAACGAATGGCCACGAACACATCCGAATGTTGATCGCACAATTGATCAAGCAACAGATCGGCCGGATAACAAGGGCCGCAACTGGTATTAGTCTCATTTTCCAATAAAACCAGTCTCTGGACGGCAAAAGTCGGCAAGGCTGTAATCAAGATTATTACCGCGGCCATGACCTTAGCTTTTGTCACGGGTGCACCTCCTGAGCAACGAGATTTTGTTATTTTTCTTAATATAAAATCAATTCGATTTAACACAAGTTGCTTTTTTTAGAACCTGGATAGTAGAGTCGCCCTTAGTCCCCTGAAAGTCGGTTTGATGGTGCAGACACCTCCCGAACAAACATAGCCTCCCCGCTGGCCTCCGTAGAAAAGCGATAAGTCATTATTGGGCAATTTAATAGTCAGCTCGGCGAAAAACATTTCCGAGGGATCCTTGTCTGCCATATCACCGTAAACTTTGTCGGACCAGCTACCCCCAAGGGTGAAATTTAACCATTGGCCGCGCACGATTTCCAGATTGAGGAATTTTTCCGTGTAATCCGTGGAATCTCCTTCATCTTCGCGAAGCTCGTATTTGATATAATAGGCGGTAAGGACGACCGAATTAACATCATCTATCTCATAGGTCATTTCGAGTTTCGGGCTGATTTCGTTTTTCTGGCTGTGGCCGAGCCTATCAATACTGACGACGAATTGATTTTCCCGATAGTAGGCGCCGCGGATCTCGAAATACTTCTCGTTCATGAATACATCGCGCTGATCACGGCTTTTGGCCTCGGCGATATCCACCAGAAATCCCCAGTAGTAGTCTTTGGCGAAATTAAGGCCTGCCCGCCAGCCGAATTCGCCGGACACACTGTATTGCGACTGGAGCGATCTTTCCTGATGGTTGACCGCGGGCGGCTGATTGAAATTCGCCTGGATATCCAATTCGTTCGGAAAAGATAGATACTTGTAATTCTTGTATTCGAAAAAAGTGGAAACTTTCCAAGCGCTGCAGGTGATATTGGAATAGGTGCCCGAGCCGTTGCGATTTTTGATTTCGCTGGGAAAGGAAAGATAATCTATGAAGTAACCGTCCCGCCTGGCATGCTCGATATAATAATCGACATCGACTAAATCGAGAAAACGTCTGTTGATTCTCGCATTGGCCTGAGTTAGATTCGAGCGCAGATCGCCGAAAATCATATCGTTTTCGATGACTCTCACGTAGGCCCCACCTACTTGAAAATAGCTCAGCGGTTTGAACTTGGCGCGCGCCCCCCGCAAGGTCGGCCGGTAAGCCGACGGGGTGCGCCCAACCGCCGACAGCAAATCGAAGTCGATCCACGGATACCTTCCGGAAATACGCCCGCCGTCGAGAGGGATATCGATTCTGACGTTTTCATCGCGATAAGCGTTCAGGATCAACCCCCGGTCGAATGTTTGGTAGAAATTGCCGGCGGAAATTTCAAGACCGTTGTCTCTCCAACCGAAATACCGCTGGGTAATCGAATCCAAATCGAGGTTATTGGCGGCGCTTCCGTAATGTTTCAGTTCAAACCAGGCGCCGGCGAAAAAATCGCCCATGGAAAAATCGAATTGGAACCTGGTGGCCGCCGAGTCGGCGACGGCTGAATCGGGATGAACCCTCTTGAAAAGGTAATATCTGGCGTAATTAGCCCCGGATACCGACCAGTCGCCCTGGGCAAACGCGGCAACTCCGAAAATAAAAAAAGATAGGGTGGTCAAAAACCCTATCTTCGCGGTCATCCGGATTGTTATACAACAATCGTCCGGCCGATTCACTTCGCCGTTTCCTTTGTTTCCGGCTCTGCGGTCTTGGCCGGCGTTGCAGGAATCAGCTTATCGATCGCCTCCGACAACGATTTCTCGAAACCCGGCGTATATCCATAGAACGATTTCACGATCGTGCCGTCCTTGTCGAGCAGAAAACCGTAGGGGATTCCCATCCCCTTATATTTGCGTGAAAACACCTCGCCGTCGGAATCGAGCAGAATCGTATAGGGAATCTTGCGGGCTTCAACGAAAGATTTGACCGTCCCCTGGCCGGATTTATCGGTCGAAATCGCCAGAACGGTCAACCCTTTGGGTTGATATTTATTGTATACATTAATCAATTCCGGGATCTCTTTCTTGCAGGGTCCGCACCAGGTCGCCCAGAAACTGATAAAAACCGGCCCTTTCCCCAGCACATCCGCCAAACGGACGTTTTTGCCGTTAAGGTCGGGCAGTGTAAAATCCGGGGCTTTGCCTTTTAGTCCCTGCGCCGAAGCGATGAGAGCAAGAATCAAAGTTAACACCAGAGCCGTGGAAAATCGTTTTTTCACTTTTCACTCCTTGAATTATTTCAAATATGTCATCTTGCCGATTCGGGTCTGTTCACCGAGCAGCAGGCGATAAAAGTAGGTTCCGCTTCCTCCATCGGCAAGCAGGCGGTTATCTACCGGTAGGTCGTTGATTCCGGCGCTGATGGCAAAGTCCCCGACCGACAACCTGCGACCGAGAATATCATATATTTCAAGCCGTGCCCTGTCATGGCCCGGGGGCGCGGAAAACTGAATTACCGTTGAACCATTGAATGGATTAGGATAATTGCCCAACAAAACGAAATCGCGGGCTACTGTGGCCTCATCGGCGATATCCACGAGCGTATCGATATAGGCGCTATAAGTGAAGTTTTGGGATGATCCCTGAAGAGCACAAGGAATGATGCAGACCATGCTGTAACTGTTGAAATCCGGTATTATAAGCTCTCCGTCGCCATAGGAATTGACAACCAGGTAATCGAACTCATGATTATTCGTGGCCAACGATTTTACGACGGGAACCACCCAACCGGCGCCATCAGCCCCGTTGAATTGGATCCGCAACTGGCCGCTGTAGCTTCCCCGGACAAACCTCACATAGTTGCAGCCAAGGCCGCTGGGCGGACTGGAGGACGTATTGGCGGTTACCGGAAAAGTGGTATGCGTTCTCATAATTCTGACTTGAGGATAGCTGCCGGCCTCGTCGTAATGCCGTCCGTCATTGCGGCCGCCGGTAAGGTAATTCCAGGTGGCGAATTCCGGGAAAGCGGCGACGATTCCCGTGGCGTATTCATCAAGAACCTGAATTACGGCCGAATAGGCGGTGTTGGCGATCGTCCATTCCCAGATAGTATGAATCAACCCGAATCCGAACCTTTCCTCCAGATATGTCGGCCAGAGAAAAGCCCCGTATTCATACCCGCCGTTGGCTGTCGTCAACGACATATGAGGATTATTGAAGAAACTCGGAATATAAGCGTAATTGTCATTGACCGCATCCCAGATGACATCCTCCATCCAAGTGGCGCAGTTTTCCATAAACCAACTGCCGGCATTGACATTGTAGGCCATCTGCACCGCATGGAAAAACTCATGGGCGGTCGTCACCTGCATCGGCAGATCACGATTGCTGTAGCCGAATCCCGAATATGTCGGATCGACGAAAATATACGATGTATAATCATTTCCCCTTCCCGGCCTCTGGCTCGATGGTGATTCCGGCCAGGTTACGCCGTAAGCCCCGGAATAATGATGCATATAAACGTCATAAAGGTTCGTGCCGCCGCCCGCCGATCCATCGAAAGGAGGGGTATCATACGAAAGGGTATCGCATTCATAGGTCCACGCTCTTTCCATGTAATTGCCGGTTCTGTTCACATAATCGGGATGGCCGTCGGCCGGCATCGTATCAACCGTCGGCTGATAGACCGCGTGAGTGCCGGCGGTGTCGTAATGGATTCGGAAATGACCCTCCGGAGTGTCGTAATACTTTTGTTTGCTTTGCCTTGCCAGTATAGTCGAATACCTGTAAATAATCTGCGGATTCAAGATATCTTTCTCAGACATAATCTCCACGATCATGCCGGTGGCGTCCTTCATGGGTCTGTCGATCTGATATTCCGGCGGCAGCAGCTGTGGATTTTCCAGCAACATCAGGGCGAATTCGGCCCGCTGATCGGCGGTTATCTTGCCGCTCAAGTAATCATCTTGAATCGACTGCCAGCCGCCGGCTTGGGAAATGCCGACCAAAGCTGTTACCAGACATAGCGTTAACCATCTCAACATAAAAATCCCCTTCGCTTGCGCATTTTTTTCAATTTACTCAATATCCATCGATTGTCAATCAATTTAATCAATTCGAGACCTGCCAAGCATTCGCCAAACGGATCGCCTTCAACGAATCGGCATTCCACATGAAATCAGCCGCAAAAATCGTTCCCATGTAATAAATCAAAACTTCGATATCGTTTGTTCCACAAATAAACGTTTTGCTTATGATTTTGCTGAAATTTCCTGCCCCTGGTTTCGGTGGAAAAGGCAGCTCAATAATTGGCCCCAAAGGAAAAGTAATATTTGGGCTTTCCGTAAACACCGGCCAGATCGGTGCGCCAGGCGGTGTCGAACCTCAACACCAAAAATCCAAGATTCGATTGAACGCTGAATCCAAGCCCGCCTTTGGGGGTGGCCAGTTTCGGGAACCCTCTCTTGTCGTCAAACCATTTGAAATCTTCAGGTCTGTCGAATGCAGCTCCTATATCCAGAAATATCGATCCCCTGATGTAGCCAAGCGTTAGGCCGAAAGGAACCCTCATTTTAAGATAGTCGACGAAGGGGTATCTGAGTTCGAAGTTGGTGACGAAATAGTGTCTGCCTTTGAATTCAAAATAGCGATAACCTCTAAGCGGCACGACGATCTTGTTCACGTAAATATCCTTCTCGTCGTAAACATCCTCCGTTTTTTGCCCCGGATCGATCCAGTACGAAGTGCCGCCCAAATAAAAGTTCCGCGCATTCTTTCCCTCCGAAAAACCGCCGGCGAACCTCAGAGCGAAACTATAGT
>CAZHVC010000043.1:0-8951 GCA_964535765.1 uncultured Ignavibacteria bacterium
AAAGCGATCGCCAGAAAACTCAAAGAGGAAAACGGCCTGTCATATAACACCGACGAAATAATCGTCTCCTCGGGGGCGAAAAATTGTCTTTACAATCTCTGTGTCGCCATTTTCAACAAAGATGACGAGGCCATCATTCCGGCGCCCTACTGGGTATCGTATCCGGAGATGGTCAATTTAGCCAAAGGGACTCCCGTTTATCTGCGCTGTCGTGAGGAAAACGGATTCCGACTCGATCCAAAAGACCTCGCCGAAACCATTACCCCCAAGACGAAGGCGTTGTTCTTGAACAACCCATGCAATCCGACCGGGGCCGCTTACGGCAAGGAGGAACTCGAGGAAATTCTCAAGATCTGTCTTGGCGAAGGGGTATTGATCATCGCCGACGAGATTTACGAAAAATTGGTCTATGACGGTTTTCGTTTTCACAGCATCGCCTCGTTGGCGCCCAAAGCGCGCGATTTGGTGGTGGTGATCAACGGCGTTTCCAAGTCGTACTCGATGACCGGCTGGCGGATAGGTTATGCGGCCGGACCGAAAGAGATAATAGCCGCTATGAGCAAGGTGCAAAGCCACAACACTTCGAACGCCTGCTCCATCTCTCAAAAGGCTGCGGTCGAGGCCCTTTCCGGCAGTCAGATGGAACTTCAAAAGATGGTCTATCAGTTCGAAAGGCGCCGCAATATAGGTCTGGCCCGCCTGCGAGGGATTCCCGGCGTTTCTTGCGCCGTGCCGCAGGGCGCTTTCTACCTGTTCCCGAATGTCCAGGCCTATTTTGCCAAAGAATACGACGGCGTCCAGATACGCAATTCCTACGGTGTCGCTTATTATCTGCTCAAACGGGCTCATGTGGCCGTGGTACCGGGCGATGCCTTCGGGGCCGAGGGGTTTATCCGCTTGTCCTATGCAACCTCGGAGCGGTTGCTCGAGGAAGGAATCAAGCGAATCGGTGAAGCGCTCGCGGAATTGAAACCCGCCCGCAGGGAAAAGCGCAAGGCAGTCAGCAACACGATCACCCAAGTCCGCAACTTCGTGGAAATGGAAAGCAATATCAACCCGGCCATGAAAGAGGCTCTGGTAGCCGAGTCGGAAACGTTTTTCACTCACGATTCCTATTATGAATGGAATGTCAACATCGGGGGGGTGATGCTGCAGCTTCGCACCAACAGCCCCCATCTGAACGATTTCTGGATCGAGAACTTCTATCCGGCCCATCTTGAGGCCGATATCGAGCCGCATGGTATAATTTATGCGGTGAACTGGATCACTGGGCGCGAACCGCGGGCTTATTATAGCCGCGATTCGAATACGGCATTCTATTTCAAATCGGCCTACTATTCCCAACTCCGAACGATTGCTATTGGAATGGTGGCCGACATCTCGCAGAAGCTGTTCAATCTCCATGTGGTTGAGGCAGCCTGCTTCGATATCGACGGTTCGGGCGTGCTGATGTTTTTCCCGGCCGGCTGCGGTCGGGGTACACATATCACCGGTTTGCTTAAACATCCTCGGGCCAAAATCATATCGCCCGATGTCGTATTGATCAGGCAAGGTGGAGCTTTGCCCGTAGCCGATTCTATCGAACGGAAATTTTACCTGCCGACCGAGTGGGTTGAAAAATATCCGCCGTTCAAGCCGCTGTTTGAACGCAGCAAATGCGAAAACGTCGTCGCCGCCAAGGATCTATGCGAAAACCCGAATTGTGCGTTCGCGGGCGAATGCGACCTTGATAGAGGAGAGCCGCTTTGCTTTATAGGCTCGCCGGTTTCGCGGGCCATGCTCGACCCATACTGGATCGGTGGTCCCGATAAGCATAGCAAGCGGACCCAGGTGAAGACGGTGCTGATATTCAAACGGGAAGATTACGGTGCCACAATCGAACCTCTTTCGGCCGAGCAGGCATTGAAAATACTCGAGGATGGCCGACCCCCCGCCACTGAGGTCGCCGAGAAGAGTCGTCCGTTTTACAACCATTTTCTGCTTGATACCGGCCTCGAGCGGATTGAATTGCAGAAAAAATTCTACAAGCGCTTGTTGGAAAAATGCCAGACGTTTTCGGTGAATATCGGTGGCGCTCCCGCCGATAGAGTCAGGCAAGCGGTTATCGAAATCGTTACCGGTCAAGGACGGGCTGTCTTAAGATAGTCGGACGATTCGATCGCTTCCCAGGCCCCGGGCAATTCGCTTCCGGGGCTTTTTCGTCGCCGAAAAAGAACCATGGACAAATTAGGGTGAAACCTCGGCCCGTAATTTACGTAATCATTGCTGATGAATCAGAAAAGGTCAAAGAAGTCGGCGTGACGTTTGTCACATGTTCACAAGCAAGAAAACAGCACTGGCAGATGATTTGATTTTTAGAGGAGTTCAGCCATGAAACGAATCTTGTTCACCGCAACGGGTCTTATATTGCTGGCGATCGGCACGGTCTTTCCGCTGTACGCCGGGAACATTCCGGAAACGCCAATCGGCAGAATTCTGAACTATAAAACCGGGCTTGAGCTGACCGATTCTCAAATTAAGAAACTCGGCATACTCGATAACACCATCAAGGAAAAAATGATCCAGATTAAAGCCCAGGCCGAGATCCGCCGGCAGGAAATCAATCGGTTCACCTCCAATTGGGCATCGATGAATTCGGCCGCTTGCAGCCGGTTGGTCAAGGAGTATTACGGTCTCCTGGCCGATTTGAAAGTGCTTGAACTCGATGCTATAATGAAAGCAAGATCGGTGCTCACTCCGGAGCAACTGCGCAAGTATGAGGAATTAGCGGATATCGAATCGATGATTTTCGATCTGGAACAAAAAGCCTCGCTTTCGTTCTGATCGCAATCGGTATCGGCGATAAGGTTATGAAGCTCCTCGGTTGGTCAGCCGAGGAGCTTTTTTGTTTCGACTGGATCGATTTATCGGACAAGCCCGAGTTTTTCAACGGTTTTCGGGTGATGTCGATTTTTTGGCGGTGCCGGGTTTTGTTTCCGTGAAATCCAGCAGGGCATAGGCGTAATCCTTGCCCCGCATTATCCGAAGCAGTAGGTAGTCGGGTTTTTCGATTTTCTTCAAATCGGCTTTGAAATCATCGAGATTCTTGACCTCTTCGCCATTGACCGCGACAATGACATCGCCGGATTCGAGCCCGCCCTTGTCTCCGGCCGAACCGACCTCCACGAATTGAACGAACACGCCCTCTTTGGTTTGCAACAAAAACTGGCGGAACATTTCATCGGTGATTTCCTTGACCGTAAAATCATATTCAGTTTCGAACTCGTCGGCCTTCACTTTCGGCTTTTGACCTATGACGATTTTGCCCGATATATATTGATTGTTGCGCACGATCTTGAAAGGGACCTTTTCGCCGACCTTGCTCTGGGCGATTTCCAGAGCAAACTTATTCAGGTCATCCTCGGTTTCGGCATAAACGGGCTTGCCGGCGAATTCAACGATCACGTCACCCGGTTTGATTTCCGCCTTATCGGCGGCCTGGTCCGGATAGACATCGGCCACCAGAATACCTTGCAAATCGGGCTGTCCGAGAAATTTCGCATAGCTGCGGTTCAGCGGCTGGGTGGCGATTCCGATATAGCCGCGCTCGATCGTGCCCGTTGCCAGAAGCTTGTTTTTCACGTCGATGACGATATTGACCGGGATGGTGAATCCTTGCATCCTGCCCACGCCGATCGAGTTGATGCCGATGACCTCACCTTGGAGATTTACCAGCGGGCCGCCCGACGAGCCGGGGTCGATGGCTGCGTCGGTTTGGATAAAATCGTTCAACAATGTCGAGTTATCCGGTAAATTGAGAACGCGCCCTTTGCCGGAAACGATACCGAATGAGACCGTTCGGTCGAATCCATAAGGATTGCCGACCGCCAGAACCCATTGCCCCACCTTGACCGAGTCGGAATCCCCCAGCCTCGCCGATTGCAATTTCACGCCTTCCGGGACATCGATTTTCAACAGAGCCAAATCGGTCAACTTATCAGTGCCGATCACTTCGGCCGGATATTCGATTTTGGATTCCAGGGTCACGGTGACCTTTACCTGCTTGTCCACCACGTGTTCGTTGGTCATTATCAGGCCGTCCGGGCTGACTATTATCCCGGAGCCGAGCGATTGGAATCGCTGACTGTTGACCTTTTTCACAACTTCGATATGGACGACCGTCGGTTTGACCGTCTCCGATATCCCGATTATGAGATCTTGGAGATTGCGGAATATTTCGAGACCCTGTCCCGACGCCGAAATCGTAATTGACAACAAAATTATTCCCGCGGTAATCCAACGCCTCATCTAAATTCCCTCCTGACTACTCACGAATTCATGACCATGGATTCAGGCCCCGCTATCTTCGACCGAGATACCGGAGGCCCGCAAGCGACGCTTCATTAATCGGTTAATCCGTTACTTTATTTCGACAGCCGATCGATTTGGGTTACCTTGACCGTCGAACTCGATTATGAAAGTATTAACTGCCTGCCATATAATGGTAACACCGCCGCGGTCAAGATTTACTTTCCCCCGGTTTTATTCCGCTTGCTAAGTTGATAATATATAATGGATAAGCCGATTCCAAGTGGATTTGCCGGAGTGACATTATTTGGGAACTGTAAGGCATGTAAATCGTAAATTGGATTATGGTGAGAGGAATGCAAGAAAAATCTTGACAGAATTATAGAAAATTTTTAAAATAATAGACTAATTTCATTTACGAGGTGAATTATGTTAAGTTCAGGCAGCCAAGGCATTGACCGATATCAACCCTCGGACGGCCCGAAAAGAAAAGCCAACGCATGGCGTCTGGCTGTCTTGGCGATGGTCGCCTTTGCCTGTTTGCTGATCGGATTGGTTGTCGGCTCCAATATCGGTTCCGATAAACTGTCCGCCCAAGAAAAAGTCTCGGCCGTACCCTTTCATGGTCAGGGGAGCTCTCTTGTCAACGGACACTCGCCGTTCGTCGGTGTCGCCGACCGAGTTAAACCGGCGGTGGTTAATATTTCCGCCAAATCGGTGGTGGAAGATCGATTTCATACGCTGTTCGATATGGACGATGAATTTTGGAGACGATTTTTCGGCTTGCCTCCGGGAGATCGCTCTCCCCAACGTATGCGCCGCGCCGAGTCGCTCGGTTCGGGATTCCTAATCAGCGCCGACGGTTATATCTTAACCAATAACCACGTCGTCAGGGGAGCCGACAACATCATGGTCAAGCTTTCCGATACGAAAGAATTTCAAGCCAAGTTGATTGGCTCCGACAGCGAAACGGACGTGGCTTTGCTCAAAATCGATACCGACGAAAGCTTGCCCTATCTTGAATTGGGGGACTCCGACTCGATAATGGTCGGCGATTGGGCGATTGCGGTGGGGAACCCTTTTCCCCAACTCGGCTTGGATAGAACCGTTACAGTTGGTGTAATTTCGGCTTTAGGCAGAAAAGGGCTTGTTTTCGGCGGCGAGTATCCGGCATACCAGAATTATATTCAAACCGATGCCTCGATAAATCCGGGTAATTCCGGCGGCCCGCTGGTTAATATCAAAGGGCAGGTCATCGGAGTGAATTCGGCGATCGTTACGCCTTCGGGGGGAAATGTCGGGATCGGTTTTGCGATTCCTATCAATCTGGCCCGTAAGGTAAGCGACGAGTTGAGGCGATCGGGGAGTATCAGTCGCGGCTGGCTGGGGATCCTGCCGCGCGATATCGACAACAATCTGGCTGAGGCGCTCGGTCTTGCCAAAGCCGAAGGTGTACTTGTCGAGTCGGTCGAACCCGGATCGCCGGCCGAGGAAGGTGGATTAAAAGTCGGGGATGTGATCGTAAGTTTTGACGGGCGCAAGGTCACCGATGCTCAGCAGTTCCGTTTTCTGGTCGCCGATGCCGGTCCCGGCAGAAAAGTCAGTATCGACATTTTGCGCGATGGTTCGAATAAAACGGTTACTTGCAAACTTGGCGATCGGAGCAAGTTCCTTGGGGTGGCCTCGTCCGCCGGTCGGGAGCAGGAAGAATCCAAATGGCTTGGCCTGAGCGTCAGCACGTTTACCAAAGAGATGGCCGCCAGCCGGGGTATCGATTTTGTACCGGGTGTCATCATCGACGATGTCGAGGTCAACAGCGCGGCCGATAACGGCGGCCTTTTCCGCGGCGATATCATTCTCGAAATCAATCGCCAGCCGGTGCAAACCAAAGCCGATTTTATGAGGATAGCCAGGAGCCTGACCGACCGCAAGAAGTCTATATTGTTCCTGATAAGGCGCGGTGATACGACCACTTTCAAGGCAGTAAAGCCGGAGTGAATTTAAGGGAACAAAATTCGATAATCAGTTGTAATTTATAAGGTTTGGGGTTTTTCAATTAGCTGGGGCCAATCAGGCCCAAAGGAGTACCGAAGTTTGGCGAAAAAGTCTAAAAGGTTTCGCGATGAAGATCCATCGCTGGATCTTTATCTGCGCGAGATCGGTGAAACGTCTCTTTTAACCGCTGTCGAGGAAGTCGATCTGGCCAAGAGAATAAGGCGCGGTGATCAAGAAGCGCTCGATAGATTAACCAAGGCCAATCTTCGCTTCGTTGTCTCGGTTGCCAAACAATATCAGAACCAGGGGTTGTCGCTGGCCGATCTTATAAATGAAGGGAATATCGGTCTGATCAAGGCCGCCAAAAGGTTCGACGAAACCCGCGGGTTCAAGTTCATTTCCTACGCCGTCTGGTGGATACGGCAGGCGATTCTTCAAGCGTTGGCCGAACAATCGCGGATCGTGCGATTGCCGCTAAATCGAGTCGGCACCCTGCACAAAATCGGCAAGGTGTCATCCAGCCTCGAGCAGGACCTCGGCAGGGAACCGTCGCCGGACGAAATCGCCCGGGAGCTGGAGTTGACCGAAGGCGAAGTCGCCGACACGCTGAAGATCTCCAATTCGCACTTGTCGCTCGATGCGCCGTTCTCCGATTCAGAGGACAATTCGCTTCTGGACGTGCTCGAGGACGAACTACAGCCATCGCCTGATACCAGCCTGCTCGACGAGTCGCTGCGGATCGAGATCGAGAAAGCATTGGATACGCTGACGCCGCGGGAGGCTGAGGTGATCAATCTTTATTTCGGCCTCAACCACGAAAAACCGCTGACTCTCGAGGAAATCGGTGCCCGTTTTTCGCTGACCCGCGAGCGGGTGCGCCAGATCAAGGAAAAGGCGATAAGGCGGTTGCGCCACGCCTCGCGCTCAAAAGCGTTAAGGGCCTATCTGAACTAGAAAAACCATATATGGCGTTTTTGAACGGGCTTCGCTGGAAATCGAAGCCCGTTTTTGGCTTGGCTTGGGGAAATGAGCGAATCGATTTACCGGAAAAATAAAGCCTGATTAAACGTTTGACCCATTTGCCAGTATCAGCCGATTTTGGCCTTGGTATTGATCAATATGCGATATATCGAGGAAATCGCTTCCTGCGAATGTTGTGGCGTCTGATCCATTTCATGACAAGGAAAGGCAAAAACGGCGCGTCGATCGTTATTCAACAATTATCAAAAAACCAATTGGCGGCGACCAACCCGGTTTGAATTTTCCCATCATCATGATTCGCCGGCGGCCGAACCGAACTGCTCTTTTGTCCCCTTTTTCTTTTCCATCCAGGATAAGAGCGCCGCGCCGAGTCCGAACGGCAAGAATAGAAATATGAAGATTCCCAGCAATACGAAATTTATCACCATCAAAGGCAAAGAATCGGTGAAGTAACCGATCAACAGCAGCAAAATAGGCGGAATCGTCGTCGGCAGCGAACCATAGAAATACTTTTCCAATGGTGTCGGGCTTTTGATCATGCTCTCACCGATCGCCAGGGTGATGGCCGCATGCGACAGCACCATGATTATGAGCAAGCCGATAGGCTGGCCGAGTATCGCCAGAGGTATCCCGATCACGGAAACCAGCAGCAATATCCAGATAACAAATATGGCAAAATAGCCGGCATATCCGATAAAAAACGATTTCAGCCAATTTTTCCGCAGCGATCGGCTGACTTTCTCTACCGGTTCCGGAAACAGGGCGACCACCATAGTGGAGAGAAGCAATCCGAAAGCGACGATGATAAGCAATATTCCCTGCGTAACCCGCTGAACCGATTTTCGCTTGAGGCCGCCGAACGGAAGCTTGGTTTGAATTCTCAACCCGGCGATTTTGCCTCCCTCGTCGACTTTTATCTTGCCCCCTAAGGCCATGGCATTCCCCTTGATATGTCCGGTCGATGAGACATAAATATCGCCGCCCATCACCTGCACGTCGCCGATTACCGAACCTTTCACGGTAACATTGCCGCTGAAAACCTGAATATCGGAATCGACCTGCATGTCCTCGTCGATTACGACATTCTTGCCCCAACTCACGATCCCTTCGTCGCCTTTCTTTGTCGCATGTTCCCATTCTTTCGGCCATCCGGCTGCCGAATCGCCGTCGATTATGCTTATCAAGCCGGTGTCCGAATAAATCTTGATCGTACCGTCTTCATCGATAATTATCTCGCGGAATGTGGAAAATTTCAAAGACTCGACCACTGCCGACAGACTCTTCAGTTTCGAATCGGCGGCCGCTGAAATGGAATCCAAATCCAATAATCCTATTGAGTCGATCCTACTTTTCAACGATTCGGCGCGCAAATAAACCTCTTCGGCATCGTTCCGAGATTCCTTTTCGGCCGGTCCGGCTGATGCCTGATCTGAATACAGGATCAGCAACAGCGCGGTTAAAGCGGCGAATTTGATTCCGATTGTCATAATCGTCATTTCAGCGCAGTGATTTCAGTTTCCTTTTCAAAAGCTCCCTGGCCCTGAATATGCGGGCTTTCACAGTGCCGACAGGCACCCGGAGCGCCCTGGCGATTTCCTCATACGATTGATCCTGCTGATGCCTCATGACGATGACCTGTTTGTATTTCTCCGGCAGTGAGGCGATGGCGTCAACGATCGAGATTTGGT
>CAZHVC010000044.1:0-8859 GCA_964535765.1 uncultured Ignavibacteria bacterium
GCCATTTCCACTTCAATAGTGGCGATATTGCCGGTCAGTGTATCTTCGGCGGTCAGCACCAAATTGCCGGTGGTATCATTCCGGGTGATGCTGCCGACCTTGCCTCGATGAAAATGCAGTTTCGGATCCTGCTTCGCCTTGGCGTAGAAATCCTCGAGGCGGCCGGGTGATCTGATATCGATATAAAATATATGGATGTCCGCTTCCGGATACAGGGCCCTGACATAAAAGGCCTGCTTCATCGAGGCCAGGCAGCAGACCGCCGAACAATACGGCAGGTGATTTTCGTCCCGGGAACCGGCGCATTGTACGAAACCGATGCTTGATATCTCTTTGCCATCCGATGGCCTGACGATTTTGCCGCCGTAGGGGCCGTTTTCCGAGGCGATCCTTTCCATCATGACATTGGTGACGACATCTGGATATTTACCGAAACCGAGGTTGTCGAGTCGATTGGCGTCGTAGGGGCGCCATCCGGTGGCCCAGATGATCGCCTTGGTGTTGACGACGATCTGAATCTGCTGCATGTCGAAATCGATCGCCCCGTATTCGCAGACTTCGGCGCATTTCCTGACGGCCGGGTCGTTGACATGATCCCGATCGACCACGTATCTGAAAGGATAGGCCATCAGGTGCGGCAGATAAATCGCCTTGATTTTATCGAGCCCGTAGTTGAATGGATTGGGAATGCTTACCTCGCAGGCCTCGGCGCATTTGCCGCAGGCGGTGCATTTTTCATTAATATAGCGCGGCTTGATATTGACGGTCGCCCTGTATGCCCCCGGTGAACCTTCGACCTTTTGAATTTCCGCTAAGGTCAGGACCTTGATATAACTGCTGTTCTTGATTCTTTTCAGGTTGATTTCCAGTCCGCAGGTTGGGGGACAGAGTTTCGGGAAATATTGGTTGGTGGCCGCAACCCGGCCGCCCAATGAAGGTTGCGATTCTAAAAGAAGCGAATGATGAAAGGTTTCAGCCAGTTCGATCGCTGCGGTAATACCCGAAATACCGCCGCCGACGATTAGCGCATCGGTATTGATAATCGAACCGTTTTTTAGCTGATCTTCGTGGACAGTTTGAGTCATATATTTCTCCTTAAGCCCTTATTCCCATAACGAATAGGGTTGTTTAATATTCTTGCAGGCTATGCTGATATTTGTGAAATATTTAACAAAATCGGACAAAAAAATCACCTCCGGATTTTGCTGATTTCCCATGGCCTGGGCAAATTAACAGATGCTAATTTCATATGTCAAGCAATAATCCGTTTTTTTGTGCCGATTATGGCCATTCTTGTTTATATTTGAATAGTTATTTTTTTCTTGACAGGCTTTGTGAAAAAAAATACATTTAGGCCGAAAATTGACTTTGCACGAAATGACGGCGCCAGGCTGGATTTTTTTGATGATACATTGTGAAAAAAATAACAAGAATGCTTTCCGCCTGCTCTCTTTTTCCGCCGGCCTTGGCGCTTCCGGAACCTACCGAATAATCGAATTCGAGGCATCGAAATAATTCGCTAACAAACGAGGTGACAGGAAGGCCTATGGAAAAATCAAAATTAATATCCCCTCACGGAAGCAAAACGCTCAAAACGCTTCTGCTCGAGGGCAAGGCCAGAGAGGATGAATTAAAAAAAGCGGAAAAATTGCCGAAAGTTACCATTTCCTCGCGCGAAACCGGCGATTTGATCATGCTCGGTATAGGCGGTTTTACTCCTCTCGACGGCTTCATGGGACATGACGACTGGAAAGGTGTCTGTCAAGACATGAAAATGACCAACGGCATATTCTGGCCGATCCCCATTACCATGTCCCATTCCGAAAAGATCAGTCCCGGAACCGAGATCTGCTTGGTTTCCGAAGAAACCAAGGAGATTATGGGCACCATGAAAGTCACCGAATCCTACAAAATCGATAAGGATTTCGAGTGCAAAAACGTTTTCCGCACCACCGATCCGGAACACCCGGGAGTGAAAATGGTGGCCGAACAAAAAGAATGGAACATAGCCGGGCCGGTCAAGGTCTTGTCCGAAAGCTATTTCCCCACCGAGTTCGCCGGAATCTATCAAAGACCTGCGGAAAGCCGGAAAATTTTCGAGGAAAAAGGCTGGAAAACCATCGCCGCGCTCCAACTCCGCAATCCGATGCATCGTTCGCACGAGTACCTCGCCAAAATCGCCATCGAGGTTTCCGACGGCCTTTACATCCATCAGCTGGTCGGCAAGCTGAAACCGGGTGATATCCCGGCGGACGTCAGGGTTAAATGTATTGATACCCTCGTTAACCTCTATTTCGTGAAAGATCGTGTGGTTTGCGGCGGTTATCCTCTCGATATGCGCTACGCTGGCCCGCGCGAGGGATTGCTCCACGCCGTGTTCAGACAGAATTTCGGCTGCACCCATATGATTATCGGCCGCGATCACGCCGGCGTCGGCAATTACTACGGACCGTTCGATGCCCAGGAAATATTCTATCAACTTTGGGACGGTGCGCTCGAATGCAAAATGCTGCCTATCGACTGGACTTTCTGGTGCTACAAGTGCGGCGGTATGGCCTCGATGAAAACCTGCCCGCACGGCAAAGAAGATCGGTTGTTCCTGAGCGGAACCGCTCTCAGAAAGGCTCTGTCTGAGGGTGGCGAAGTACCGGCGGAGTTCAGCCGCAAAGAAGTTCTGGATATTCTCCGCGAATACTATGCCGGGCTCTCCGAAAAAGTCGAAATCAAACTTCATGGCCATGCCACCGGCGAGGCGGATACCAAAAGAAAATAGATCGATTGCTTAAACAATACAGGAGGTTTGAATGCCGAGTTATGTGATTCCCGACAAATGTGATGGTTGCAAGGCGCTGGATAAGACGGCCTGCCAGTATATTTGTCCGAATGACTTGATGGTGCTGAACAAGGAAAAAATGAAAGCCTACAATCAAGAGCCGGAAATGTGCTGGGAATGCTACAGCTGCGTGAAGATCTGTCCCGTTCAGGCGATTGAAATCCGCGGCTATGCCGATTTCGTGCCGCTGGGCGCCAGCGTCACTCCCATGAGAAGCAGCGACTCGATCATGTGGACCGTCAAGTTCCGCAACGGGATGCTGAAAAGATTCAAATTCCCGATCCGGACCACTCCGGAGGGTCAGGCGAAGCCCAACGGCGGCTATGCCACAGCCCACGACGATTTGAACAGCCAGACACTGGCCCAGGAACCCGAAGCGCTCAAAATGAACGAAGTTTACACCATTAAGTGATAAGGCGGAGGAAGCTGAATATGTCTCAAAATTTCGAAACCGTAAAAGTAACGACGGATCTGCTTATTCTTGGTGGTGGCATGGCGGCCTGCGGCGCTGCGGTCGAGGCCTCATACTGGGCCAAGAAAAAAGGCCTGAAAGTGACCTTAGTCGATAAGGCGGCCATGGATCGCTCCGGTGCCGTCGCCATGGGTCTATCGGCGCTCAATCAATACGTTGGACTCAACGAGGGCAAGAATACCGTAAAGGATTATGTGGATTACGTCCGGATGGACCTGATGGGCGTGGTCAGGGAAGATCTCGTCGCCAATATCGCCCGCCATGTCGATTCGACCGTCCATCTGTTCGAAAAATGGGGATTGCCGATCTGGAAAGACGAAAAGGGCGGCTATGTCCATGAGGGTCGCTGGCAGTTGATGATCAACGGCGAATCATACAAGGTTGTGATCGCCGAGGCGGCCAAGAATGCGCTGGCGGAGGCTGGCGGTCAATATTTCGAACGCGTTTTCATCACCGAACCGCTTCTCGATGGTGACCGTATCGCCGGCGCCGTCGGCTTCAGCGTCCGCGAAAACAAATTCTACGTATTCAACGCCAAGGCGACGATCGTGGCCATGGGCGGAGCCGTGCATGTATTCAAGCCGCGCAGCACCGGCGAAGGTCTCGGCCGCGCCTGGTATCCGCCGTGGAATTCCGGATCGAGCGCCTACTTCACCATCAAGGCCGGCGCCGAAATGACCAGCCAAGAAGTCCGCTTCATTCCCGTCCGTTTCAAAGACGCCTACGGACCGGTCGGAGCCTGGTTCCTGCTCTTCAAGTCACGGGCGACCAACGCCATGGGCGGCGACTATATGGTCGAACGGGTCAATGAATTGGAGAAATGGAGACCTTACGGCCTGGTGAAACCGATTCCGGCCAACCTGCGCAACTGGCTCGGCATGATGGATACCATGGAAGGCAAAGGGCCGATCTATATGCGCACCGAAGAGGCAATCAACAAAATAGCCTCCTCAGCCGGTAACGAAAAAGAAGCCAAGAAGAATCTCAAAGAGCTGGAAGCCGAAGCCTGGGAAGACTTCCTTGATATGACCATATCGCAGGCGATTCTCTGGGCCTCCACCAATGTGGAACCAGAGGTCAAATCGTCGGAAATCGCAGCCGCCGAACCGTATTTCATCGGTTCGCATTCCGGTGCCTCCGGCGCCTGGGTTAGCGGTCCCGAGGATCTCCAGACCCCCGAAACCAAAAAGGAATATTTCTGGGGCTACAGCCATATGTCCACTGTCAAAGGGATGTTCTGCGCCGGCGATGCTTCGGGCGCTTCCTCGCATAAGTTTTCTTCGGGCTCGCATGCCGAAGGCCGTATCGTGGGCAAGGCTGCCGTGAAATTTATCGTCGAAAACAACACGCTGCCCAAAATAAATGATGCAGAAGTGGAGTCGTTGAAGGCCGCTATCTATAAACCGCTCGAAACCTATGAACAATTCAAAAACGCCACGACTGATCCGGATATCAACCCCAATTACATACGGCCGAAGATGTTCATGTTCCGCCTGCAAAAAATCATGGACGAATACGTGGGTGGCGTCTCGGCTCAATTCTCGACCAACAAAGCTTGCCTCGATCGCGCTCTCGAATTGCTCGGCTACCTAAAAGAAGATGGCGAAAAGCTGGCCGCAAAAGACCTGCACGAATTGATGCGTTGCTGGGAAAACGTCCAGAGAATGTGGCAGGCGGAAGCTCACGCCCGCACCATTCTGTTCCGTGAGGAAACAAGATGGCCGGGCTACTACCGCCGCGCCGACTTCCCCAACATGGACGAGAAAAACTGGCATTGCTTCGCCAACTGCCGCTGGGATCGCTCCAAGAAAACCTGGGAAATGATCAAACGGCCGATGCTTCATGTTTATCCTCAACCCAAAGAACACGAGTTGCTTGGCGGATAGATTATCGGTGCTTGGAAGGGAATCATTCCCTTGGTGAAAGAAGAATCCTCCGGTCAACCCCGGAGGATTCTTGTTTTTATATGCTGCATTCTTTTTAACGCCGTGGCGGGCATCTGGGGAAATTCCGTTTACCGGGATGGCTGGTTTCCTTGGCAGGGGTAAGTGGGCACCGGCAGCGATGTTGGCGAATTTATCGAATCGCCATAGTGGTGGTCATTTGACTTTCGCCGTCAATTGATTATATTGACTGCAGTCACCCGAGGCATAAAATACGGCGCCCCGTAATCGAGTCGTAGCCGAAAGAGGATGATTATGGATGAAAATAAATACAGTTGCCCGCACTGCGGAAAATCGTTGACCAAGTGGCTGCCGCCGCTTGAATCGTCCTGGGGCCAGGAACCACAATATGTTTGTTTCAACGACGAGTGCCCCTATTATGTACGCGGCTGGGAATGGATGAAAAGCCATTATCAGCAGCATGCCTCCTATCGCCATCGTTATAATCCGGCAAATGGGGAGGAAGGACCGCTTCCCGTTTGGTCGGCCGATGCTTTGAAAGACGGGATCATTCAATAACTGGGAAAAAACATGGAAGAAATCGAAAAACTGAAAAAAACGATTCTCGCCGAATATCCGAGATTGAATCGCTTAAGCGAGTTTTCCTTCAAATGCCACCCAGGCGTCAGTTGTTTCAACGATTGTTGCGCCGATGTCAACATCTTTCTTACCCCTTACGACATCCTGAGATTGAAGCATAACCTGGGCATCTCCTCCGAAGAGTTCCTGTCGAAATACACGATCTCACCGTTCGATGAGAAACTTAAATATCCGGTCGTGCTTTTGAAAATGGAGGATGACGAGCATAAAAGCTGCCCTTTCGTCGGCAAAGACGGTTGTCGGGTCTATCCCGATCGACCCTGGGCTTGCCGGATGTATCCTCTGGGTCTCGCCTCGCCGAAAGAAAACAGCGGAATCGCCGATGATGATTTTTATTTTTTATTGAAAGAGGATATCTGCCGGGGGTTCGCCGAAAAGCGCCGGCTAAGCATCGACGAATGGATAAAAGAACAGGGGATTGCCGAATATGATGCGATGGGTAAATATCACAAAGAGTTGACGCTTCATGATTTTTTCCAAAGGGAGGGGAATAATCTTACCCCCGCCAAAGTCGAGATGTTTTTCATGGCCTGCTACAATCTCGATAAATTCAGGGAATTCATTTTCGGCAGCAGTTTTCTGGATAAATTCGAAATCGATCAGGAAACCAGAGCCGCCATTAAAACTGATGACGCGGAATTGTTGAAATTCGGATATCGGTGGCTTCGGTTCGCCCTGTTCGGCGAGAAAACGTTGAAAATAAAAGAGGAAATCGTCTTGAAGAAAAAATCGGGAAAATAAGGATTCCGGTCGTTTGCCTGTCTCGGAAAACCGCCCCGCGTGCCCTCCTATCTGACCCGTAAACCGGCTATTTTAACCGCGCCCCGATGATAACCGTCGGGGAACAATTTCTCCATATCGGCCAGATCGATACTATTGTCCTTGCACGTTTCATAAATCGTCGGCACGGTTTTGCTTTCGGCGTATTTTTCCCTCAAATAAATGATTATATTCCAATGCTTCTTGGTCAGCGGAACTTTCATTTCATACGCCCGGTTGACGGCGAACATCTCGTCCCATTCTTTGGCGTTGATCAAAAATCCCCGGGAATCGATCCGATAGGTCTTGGAATCGTAATCCGATTCGAAACGTTTGTAGTTTTCTTTCAACCAGAAATGTTGGATATAAGCTTCACGGTAAGTGATACCGGCCAATTTGCAAGCACCGCGCAAATAGCCGGTGGGAAAAAGCTGCTGCAGATCCCCGAGGCCGAGATTGTTTTTTCTGCAGGCGACATAGACCAGCGGACAACTGTTCATCGTGGAAAACGAGTTCCTGATGAAGTGAATGACTTTCCAGTGGCTTTCGGTCAGGCCGCCGGGGATTTTCACGGACGGCGCCATAGCCCGGGCGAAATCCTCGTCCCATTTGGAAGGGTCGATCAGAAAACCCTGCGAATCGATCGGATACCTTTTTGATTTGAAATGGAGATATTTGGGCTTTGTGTTTTTTCTCCGGGTGCTCATAAACCGATTCCGCAAATTCCCGCCGGATCAACTCCCGTCCGCCGTCTGCTCATCGCCGGCGCCTTCCGAAAAGCCCGCCTTTTGCCTGAATACAGCTGGTTTCGCCGTCAGGCGTAGGGATACATCCCTTTCTTTATCTGCTCCAGATTTTTCAAAATCTCACTGTGTTTTCTTTCGTCGATCAAAAGGTAATCGAGCAGATATTCTTGAACCAGCATCTTTTTGCCCCGCAAGGCCGATAGGGCACTTTCGGCCAGCTTGATCGTCTGGTTTTCAAGCTCGATATGATGCTCGATCATGCTCCAGACTTTGGCCACCTCTTCCGGCGACAGGACAACCGCTTTGCCCTCAAGAGTCGAGGCGATAAATTCTTGCACCCGGTAATGCATTTGTGAATCGCGCTGGATAATCTCCATGATGATCCTGACGATCGGATTATCCGTCTTTTCGATTATGTTTCCGGTTGAGGCGATCGAAGCGTTCTCGATTTTCTGCCAGCGTTTCATGTTGGCGAGAATTTCCTGCTGGACTTCTTTGGTTGACATATTTCAATCCTTTCATTAAAGCTTGCTGCTACGATTGCTTTTCCTATCGGCTTTAATGCCACTCCCAGGTTAAAAACGGCTCTTTGATATCGGCCATCGCATTGACGATCAATTCCACTAAGCCGCCGTATAAAATGTTGCATTTTTCAAAAACGCCGTAGGCGGCGAACAATTCCCTTATCTGACCTTTACAATTGGAGCATGGTGCGCAAACGTATTTTTTATGCTCTGGGCCGATTATATCCTGGAATACGTCGAGCACCTGTTTTAATTTGGCCCTGCCGGCCACGCTGTGCCGCCAGTCCGGAAAATTCGAATTGGGCATGATAGCGAACCCGCTGCCCCCGCCGCAGCAATAATTATGCACCCCGTGCGGCGTCATTTCCCTGAAATTGGGACAAATCGCCCGCAGTATTTCTCTTTGCGGTTCCACGATCCCCATCAGGCGGACCACGTTACAAGGGTCGTGAAGAGTGACGTGAATATCGGCGTTCCGTTGCGGGTCGAGTTTCAGCTTGCCGCTGAGAACGATATCCCTCAACAAGGTCAGCGAACTTTCGCGGGGAATATTCAAGTCTCCTGCGAACACTCTGTCGGCGACCACCGTCATCGCTTTGTGCGAATGGCCGCATTCGCCGATGACGATTTTCTTGACCCCTAGCTTTTTGGCCACTTGGGCATGCTTTATCGCCACTCTCGAAAATTGCACGTCATCGTACCATACGCCGTAATTGACTCCATCGTAGCCCAGAAGGTCGCTCGACAGCGTGTAACTTATTCCGGCGGCCTCCAGAATGATAGCGAAAGCTTCCGGATTCTCCGGCCAAGCCAGCAGTTCGCCGGCGTTATGGATCAAAAGCAGCTCGGCTCCTTCCTTGTCTATCGGCCACTTGAAATCCATGCCGGTTTTTTCGCGGATCTCGTCTTCCATGAATTCGATATTGTCCTTGAAAGCCACCGGCGTCATCCCGGTCGATGACCCTTTGTCGAGATGTTGAAC
>CAZHVC010000045.1:0-8836 GCA_964535765.1 uncultured Ignavibacteria bacterium
ACCACGCCAGCGCGCTCAGGTTCCTTCGCGAGGGCAAGGCCGGCAAGATCGGCATGGTGCGCTGCTTCGCCCATTACGGCGGCGGGCCCGAGAAGGCCTCGGCCAACGGCCCCGCCCCCGAGGGCATGAACTGGGACCTCTACTGCGGCCCCTCCCCGCTGCGCCCCTTCAACCGCCGCATCCACCCGGGCGGCTGGCGGCAGTTCCTCGACTTCGGCAACGGCCAGCTCGGTGACTGGGGGGTGCACTGGCTGGACCAGGTCCTCGCCTGGACGGAGGAGAAGCACCCGAGGAAGGTCTACTCGACCGCGGGGCGGCCCGTGAAGGGCCCGGCGGTGCTGAACGAGCAGGACGTAATGATAGCCGACCGACTGGTTCACGCCTCGATCGTCGATGGCATGCGGCTTTGCAAGGCGATGCAGGACACCTATAAGCATTCGGATATGGGTCACCTCGAGGAAAAACTGCAGGAGCATCAAGATAAGCGTCATCGCATGGTGATAACCGACGGCGTTTTTTCGATGGACGGCGATTTGGCGAAACTCGACAAGATCGTCGAGCTGGCCGAAAAATACGACGCCATGGTGTTCGTCGATGATTCGCACGCCAGCGGTTTTATCGGCAAAACAGGTCGCGGCACCCACGAGCATTGCGGCGTGGTCGGCAAAATCGATATCATCACCACCACGTTGGGCAAGGCGCTCGGCGGCGCCTCCGGTGGCTGCGTCTCCGGCCGCGCCGAATTGGTCGAGCTTTGCCGCCAGAAGGCCAGACCTTATCTGTTCTCCAATACGGTTGCTCCGGTGATCGTGGCCGGCGCAATCAAAGTGTTGGACCTGATTTCAAAGACCACCGAGCGGCGCGACAAACTTGAGCAAAACACCATCTATTGGCGCAAATTACTCAAAGACGCAGGTTTCGATATAAAAGAAGGGGAAAGCCCGATCGTGCCGGTGATGCTCTACAACGCCAAACTGGCACAGGATATTGCCAGAGACCTGTTCGCCGAGGGGATTTACGCCGTCGGTTTCTTTTTCCCGGTGGTGCCTAAAGGACAGGCGCGTATCCGCACCCAGCTTTCTGCGGCGCATGAAAAACACCATCTCGACAAGGCGATCTAGGCCTTCACCAAAGTCGGCAAAAAATACGGCATCCTTGGCTTGGGCAAGAAGGAGATTATCGAGAAGTACGGGATGTAGAGCTGGATTTGGCTGAAAGTGCCTGGCACCGTAGCTTTGCGAAGCATGAGAAATCGGGGAAATGGGGGATTGCCGGTCATCTGATATAAATGTCGAATTTCCAGTGGCGTCTGATTCCCGAACCTGATGCACCAGGGAATCCAATCGGCAAAATCGAGATTGTAGGCGGTCAGGCAATCATGAACTGCGTCAGATAAAGCATCTGGTAGGTGACGAACCCCATCTTTTGATATAATTTCAACGCCGGCTCGTTGTCGGCCATTACGCACAGAAAAATGGTATCAGTCGATTTGCGCAAAGCCTCGGCCACGGCTCTGGTTGCCGCATAGGCGAGATTGGACCGCCTATGTTTCGGATGCGTTACTACGTTTCCGATTTCGGCGCTCCAGCGGGTCGAGAAGTGCACTCCGGCTATGCTGACCAGATTTTCTCCGTAATAAACCCCGTAATATGGGCCGAAATTAAGCGCCTTGGGTGTCCAGGCCATGGCAGGCACCAAGCTGTACAGCCGCGAAATCTGAACCAAATCCTGGGCAGTGAGCTGTTCGAGGCGGTACTGAGATTTATCATAAGCCAGCTCGGGGATATTTTCGGAACGCAATACCATCTGGCATTCCGGAATGATATTGATGACGCCGAATGTCGTCTCTATTAAAGAAGCGATTTTTTCCGTGTAAAGACCCCATGTAGGTTCATCTTTCAATTTAGGATGGCGGTTGGCGAGAATCCTTATCACATAGCCGGCATCGACATTGTTATCGGCAAGCAAAGCAAGACTGTTGAAAGGCAGGTCCATGTAATAGCTGGCGATCGCCACCGGTTTGCCATCGACAGATCTGGCGGCGATACTGCAATCGGACCTTAATTGGGTGAGATTGGCAATTAGTGGTGCATTATCCAGCGCATTTTTAGTGGCCAAATTCAGAAGCGGCCCGATAGAATTTCCGGGAAGCGAAAAATTGTCGGAATAATTCTGTAACTCTCTGCCGGCCGTTGATGAATGAATAGTATTCGCCATGACCGTCCTTGTCCTAAGCGCAATCGACAAGCGGCGGCGGTTTCAATCCCTGAAACCTTACCGGCTTACACCGTATTTCCGCGCGCTTTCTTGAAAACAATATTCGGCTTAAATGCCTATCTATTTACCGCCGCCGTTTCATTTAGAAACAGGCCGCCATTCGGGAAATTCCCGCCATACCAAGGTTAAGGAATAATTGTAGCCGGCAATAAAAAAGGGCGCATCTGAATGCACCCTTGAAAAAACCTCGGCAGGTTATTCATCCGGCGGGTTATTTTCGGCGCTTCTTTTTTTGAGCCGTTTTTGGCTTTGACCTTGTAACGGCGTTGTGTGACAACATCCGACGCAGGATGGTTTCGAGGTCCGGCTGGCCGATTTCCTGCAACTCGTATCTTACTCTCGTCGATGGTTTGTTGATTTTAATCAGCCTGCGAAGGTCGATCGGGGTGGCGATGACGACCGAATCGGCTTTTGCCCGGTTGATCGTTTTTTCGAGATCCTTAATCTGGCTTGGACCATACCCCATGGCCGGCAGGAGCGTGCCGATATGGGGATAGGATTTGTAAGTTTCGGTAATCGATGCGACTGTGTAAGGCCGGGGATCGACAAGCCCTGCGGCGCCGAATTTATGAGCGGCTACGACACCGGCGCCGTAAGTCATTTCTCCGTGAGTCAAGGTCGGTCCGTCCTCGACTACAAGGACTTTCTTGCCCGAGATTATTTCCGGATTATCGACGAATATCGGCGAAGCCGCTTCCACTACTTCAGCCGTCGGATTGTAATAGGCGACAGACTCGCGCACCGCCTTGATACCCTCGAGGGCCGCCGTATCGATTTTGTTGATGACCACTATATCGGCGAGAATCAGGTTCGTCTTGCCGGGATAATATGATGTTTCATGACCGGGGCGATGAGGGTCGACCACGGTGATATGCACATCCGGTTCGAAAAACGGCAAATCGTTATTGCCGCCGTCCCAAACGATAATATCGGCTTCCTTCTCCGCCTCGCGTAGAATCTTCTGGTAATCGACCCCGGCGTAAACCACAGTCCCATTATTGAGGTGCGGTTCGTATTCCTCTCTTTCCTCGATTGTACAGCGATGCTTCACCAGGTCTTGATATTTGGCGAACCGCTGACAGATCTGGCGGCTGAGGTCGCCGTACGGCATGGGATGGCGCACTACCACGACTTTCAGGCCGAGTTTTTTCAATATGTTGCTTACTTTACGGGTCGTTTGCGATTTTCCCGAGCCGGTGCGGACGGCGCAGATGGCCACCACCGGCTTTTTTGATTGCAGCATCGTTTGTTGCGTGCCGAGAAGTTTGAAATCACAGCCGCAGGAGTTGACGATCGCCCCAACCGACATAACATGATCGAAGGAGACATCGGAATATGAAAATACGGCCTCGTCGACATCGTAATTGTCGATCAAGAGAGGCAATTCTTTCTCGTCATAAATCGGGATCCCCTTAGGATATAGCTTACCTGCCAGGGTCGCCGGATAGCGGCGGTCGGCGATATCGGGGATCTGGGTTGCCGTGAAAGCAACAACCTCATAATCGGCATTATCCCTGAAAACCGTGTTGAAATTATGGAAATCCCTGCCGGCGGCTCCGATTATTATTACTCTTTTCCTTTTCATTTTATTATTAGACCTCTTTTTTGACGAAATTTATGGAACAATTATACCGAGAATGTTAACGGGTTGAAAGGGTAGGCAATTAATGATCGAAAAGCTTTTTTGACCAATAACGCATGCGTCAATATTATAAATATTTTTCGTTCTGTCAATGACGATCAAGACATTTTCCCAAACCGGCAAATTTAGATTGCGCCAACATATTGAGCCACATTGGGATGCCGAAATGAAGCCGGTTATTCGAATCGCCAAACGGTTTATCCTTCTGATTTGCCGGCGGCTCCGATTGGACTAAATAATGAACGTTGCGGCCTGAAAGATTCAATAGACGATCCCGATCCGGGACAACCGTCTTGAGCCGTGATTTGATTGCCGTGATGTCGAAATATCTGGATTCCCTGGTATTGCATCTTGAATTTCCCAAAAATCGTTTTTATTTTTGGTTTGGATTCCGTAATATGGCCTTGGAGAAATCGAAAGTGAACCGGATATTGTGGTGAAGCGATGAGAAGAAAAAGGATAGCAGTGGTGGCGCTCGGGGGAAACGCAATTACCCGCAAAGACAAAGAAGATACGATACCGAATCAGTTCATAAACACCGAATTAAGCTTGCAGGGAATTCTGCGGTTATTTAAGGATGATTACAATGTCGCCATAACCCACGGCAATGGACCGCAGGTCGGAAATGCGGTGCTGAGGGTGGAACTCTCCCGAGGCAAGGCTCCCGAATTGCCGGTGTTTATCTGCGTGGCCGATTTGCAGGGGGGAATGGGTTATATGATAGCCCAAGTGCTACGGAATTTGTTTGCCCGAAACAATATCGAGCGGGAAGTGGCGACGGTTGTCACTCAGGTGATCGTGGATAAAAACGATCCTGATTTCGCCGACCCTACCAAGCCTATCGGTCAATTCTACGAACGATCGGAAGCCGAGATGATGCAGAAGGAATTCGGCTGGAAAATGAAGCAATATCCCGCCGATCATCGTTTTCGCCGGGTGATCGCCTCGCCGAAGCCGATCGCGATCGTGGAACGGCAAATAATCAAAAAACTGGTGAGATCGGGCGTCGTGGTAATAGCTTCGGGCGGCGGCGGAATACCGGTGGTTAAAGACGGCGATGCCTTCAGGGGGATCGACGCCGTGATCGACAAAGACAGGGCGGCGGCGGTGCTGGCGCGCGATATCGGGGCTGAACTGCTGGTCATTCTCACTTCGGTGGATAGAGTCTCGCTTGATTATAGCAAACCGACCCAGCGAAACCTCGAAAAGATGAAGCTCGGCGAAGCCGAGAAATATCTGGCGGAGGGTCATTTCCCGCCCGGAAGTATGGGGCCGAAAATCGAGGCCGCCATCGACTTTTTGAGGTCCGGCGGAAAAAAAGTCCTGATAGGTTCGATCGAAAACGCCGAAGCGGTATTGACCGGTACCTCAGGCACGACGATCGTCGTCTGATATTGTCGAATCGAACGGTTTCTCGACGCGCGTTCAGGATAATCATCGATCGTGTTTAGTCTCGAAAATTTCTGCAGAGAAATAATGACCGAGGGGGGGATTGCCTATATGGTCGGCGGCCCGGTAAGAGATGGTCTTTTGGGCAAAGCGCAAGGCAAAGATATCGATCTGCTCATCTGCAAGATTCCGTTCGAAAAACTGAAACAATTCCTCAGCCGACGAGGCGAAATTTATCTGGTGGGACAGTCGTTCGGCGTTATCAAATTCAAGCCCTCCGGCGACGGCAGAGTGATCGATATTTCATTGCCGCGCAAAGAACGTTCGACCGGAACCGGTCATAGGGATTTTGCCGTGGATTTCGACCCGGATATTCCGCTCGAAGTCGATTTGGGAAGACGCGATTTCACGATCAATGCCATGGCCCGAGACTGTCTGACCGGTGAGTTGATCGATCCTTTCGGCGGCCGCAAAGACCTTGCCGATAGGGTACTGCGGATGATATCGCCTTCCGGTTTCAGCGAGGATCCGCTGCGGATGATGCGCGGCGTGCAATTCATGGCCAGGCTCCAATTGACCGTTCAGCCGGACACCGAAAAGTCGATGACCGAACAATCACATCTCATCAATTCGGTTGCGGCAGAGCGGCTCGCCGAAGAATTAAATAAGTTGTTGCTGGCGGAGAACCCATCCCCCGGCTTTCGACTGATGCAGCGAACCGGTTTGCTGCGGCAGGTTCTGCCGGAAATCGAGACCACGGTTGGGGTGACCCAGCCGGGCGGCTATCACCGCTGGGATGTATTCGAGCACACTCTACAAACAATCGATAACGCCCCGCTGTCGTTGCCGGTCAGATTGGCCGCGCTTTTTCATGACTGCGGCAAACCGGCGACGAAGGTCGATACCGACTCGGGCGCCTCCTTTTACGGCCACGACCGTCTGGGCCGCGATCTGGCGAGCAAAGCCTTGAAGCGGCTTCGCTATGCCGGCGATATTATCGAGACCGTCTGTATCCTGGTGGAAAAGCATATGTTCAGCGAAAACGCCGGCGAGAAAGGGATCAGGAGATTGATAAGCAAGGTCGGCATCGACAAAATTTACGATCTTATCGATTTACGCAAGGCCGATACGCTGGCTCAGGGAATGGGGCAGACCATTGATGGGATAGAGGAATTCAGGGCACGCGTGAAAGCGGAAATCGAGAAAAAATCGGCTTTCGGCCTTAAAGATCTACAAATCGATGGCAACGATATAAAAAACCTGCTCGGAATCGGCGAAGGGCCGCTGGTCGGGGTTATTTTGAACGAGTTGTTCGAACAGGTTCTGGATGAGCCGGCCCTTAATGACCGGCAAAAACTGATGCAACTTGCTCGTGAAATTTTTCGCAAAAGGCAGCTTGACAAATAGGCGCATGTATTCTTTATTGAAAAATCATGCGGAGGAATTATGAAAATACATGAATATCAGGCCAAGGAGATTTTCGCCAAATATGGCCTGCCTGTTCCTAAGGGTGAGGTTGTGAGCTCGCCGGAAGAGGCCCGGAACGTGGCGGTGAAATACGGCAAGCCGGTTATGGTCAAGGCTCAAGTTCATGTCGGTGGCCGAGGCAAAGCTGGCGGCATAAAATACTGCAAAGATCCCGACGAGGCTTACTTCAACGCCCAAGATATTCTCGGGATGGAAATCAAGGGATTATTCGTCAAGAAGGTGCTGGTCACCGAAGCCGTCGATATCAAATCCGAAGCTTACGCCGGCATAATCGTCGATCGAGCCACCAAGAAGAATGTTATCATGGTATCCCCGGCCGGAGGGATCGATATCGAGCAGGTTGCCGCCGAATCCCCCGAAAAAATAATGAAATTGCCCGTTGATTCCATATTCGGTTTGCGCCAGTTCGAGGCTTTGAAGCTGGCCCGTTTTATTTACTCGGATATCAAAATGGCCCGACAGGCGGCCGAGATTATCTCCAAGCTTTATCGGGCATTCCTCGGCTGTGATGCTTCTCTTGCCGAAATAAACCCGCTGGTGGCCGACGCCGCCGGGCAATTGATCGCGCTCGACGCCAAAATCAACCTCGATGACAACGCCTTGGTGCGCCATCCAGAATTCGAGAAATTGCGCGATCTGGACGCCGAAGACCCGGCGGAAATCGAAGCCAAGCGGGCGGATCTTTCTTTCGTGAAACTCAACGGCAATATCGGCTGCTGCGTCAATGGAGCGGGGTTGGCCATGGCTACCATGGATTTGGTATATCATTTCGGCGGTCGGCCGGCCAATTTTTTGGATATCGGCGGATCGTCGTCGCCCGAAAAAGTCCTTGCGGCCATGAAAATAATTTTGAACGATCCTCAGGTTGGGGTGATATTGTTCAATATTTTCGGCGGCATCACCCGATGCGACGACGTGGCTAACGGAATCGTCCAGACGGTGGAAAAACTGAACGTGCGGGTTCCCATAGTCGTCCGCTTGACCGGGACGAACGAAGAAAAGGCCAAAGAGATTCTCGAAAAATATCATTTTCCGGCCACCGGCCTGATGGAAGAGGCGGTCAAGCTGGCCATCAAGGAAGTCGCATGATGATCACGGGCGAAACGATCGAACTGGAAATTATTTATTCAACCAGGAAGGTCTTGAATGGCTATATTCATAGATAAAAATACGAAAGTCGTGGTGCAGGGAATCACCGGCAGGGACGGTTCGTTCCACACCGAGCAAATGCTGAAATACGGCACCAAAATCGTGGCCGGAGTAACCCCCGGCAAAGGCGGTACGGAAGTACACGGCGTTCCGGTGTTCGAGTCGGTCGCCGAAGCGGTCGCCAAAACGAAAGCGAACACCTCGATTATATTCGTTCCGCCGGCGTTTGCCGTCGATGCGATTTACGAGGCCGCCGAGGCGGGGATTTCTCTGATCGTCTGCATCAGCGAAGGCGTTCCGACTCAGGATATGGTGAAAGCCTATCATTACCTGAAAATGAAAGGTGTCCGTCTTATCGGGCCGAACTGTCCCGGGTTGATTTCGCCGGGATTGAGCAAGGTCGGGATTCTGCCCGGGCATATCTGCGAACGTGGACCGATCGGAGTTGTCTCGCGTTCGGGGACCTTGACCTATGAGGTGGTTTATAATCTTACTCTCAACAAGCTCGGACAATCGACCTGCATCGGCATCGGCGGTGATCCGATAGTCGGAACATCTTTTATTGATTGCCTTGAAGCGTTCGAGAAAGATCCGGCCACGGAGGGGATCGTTCTTATCGGCGAAATAGGCGGTTCCGACGAGGAGATGGCGGCCGATTATATCAAAAAGAACGTCAGCAAGCCGGTGGTCGGTTTTATCGCCGGCAGAAACGCGCCTCCGGGTAAAAGAATGGGACACGCCGGAGCGATAATATCCGGATCTTCCGGGCTGGCTGCCGATAAGATTAAGGCGCTTAATGCGGTCGGGATACCCGTCGCTGAGATACCGTCTCAAATAGCCGTTTTAATGGCCGAAAAATTGGCCGAATATAGAAAAAAGAAAGTCAAGAAA
>CAZHVC010000046.1:0-8753 GCA_964535765.1 uncultured Ignavibacteria bacterium
AGCTCCACCTCGGCTCTGACATCGATTCGGCAGATGATTTCATCGCCGCTGAGCATCCCCTCGAATTCAACCTCGATTGGAAATGGAAACTTCGCGTTTTCGACATCAATCTCGAGTTCCTCGGCCGTTTCGGAATAGTGAAATGTTCGAGGCTCAGCGGTAATTTGACGTAACTCAATCTTCACGAATTTCAATAATAATCCTCACTTATCGCCTAAGTCAAGCGAAAATTGGCTCCGGGCGGGCAAACGAGATTATAGCAATGCGAAGGCGATTACATATTCTGTGTGCTGCAGTATTTCGGCGGGCAAGCGCGGCCGCCGGAATCAAGAATATCGACGGCTAATCGCGGCGATCCAGACCGCCATTAAAATTCAGATGGAGTCAGGAGGCGAGGCGCAATCATTTGTTTTGCTCTTCGCTCCGATATTCGGCCAGCTTGTTGCGCAGGGTGCGGGATGTTATTCCGAGAATCTCGGCGGCACGGGCCTTGTTCCAATTATTGGCCTCGAGCGTTTTCAGAATAAGATTGCGTTCCATATCGGCGATCGTCCTCCCCACGGTCTCCGGATTCCGCTTGTCGGCCAGGCCGCCGGCTCTCAATTCCGCCGGGAAATCGGACGGCTTGAGCTCCTGGGAATCGGAAGTGACGACCGCTCTTTCTATATAATTTTCAATTTCGCGTACGTTTCCCGGCCAACTGTAGGCCATGAAAAGCTCCATTGCCTTTTCCGACATCGTTTTCGGAGGGATGCCCTCGCGCTGGCAGTATTTTTCGATAAAATGTTTGCACAATTGCGGAATATCCTCCAGACGTTCGCGCAGAGGGGGAAGATTTATGGGAATCACCTGCAACCGGTAATAGAGATCGTCGCGAAACCTCCCCCGGGCAACCATCGATTTCAAATCGCGGTTGGAAGTTGCGATAAGCCGGACATCAAGCGAAATCGTCTGTCCGGAGCCGAGCCGCTCGATTTCCCGTTCCTGAATCACTCTCAGCAGCTTTGCCTGAATGCGCGGGGAAATTTCGGAGATTTCGTCGAGCAGCAAAGTTCCTCCGTTTGCCTGTTCGAACCGGCCTCGGGTCGTTCTTATGGCTCCGGTGAACGACCCTTTTTCATGGCCGAACAATTCCGATTCGATAAGCCCCTCGGGAAGAGCGGCGCAGTTCATTTTTACGAAACTCTTACCGGCTCGGTTGGAATTGTAATGGATCGCCCGGGCCACCAGCTCTTTGCCCGTTCCCGTTTCGCCGGTTATCAAAACAGTGGAAGAAGTGGCGGCCACGCTCTTGATCAGGTCAAATACTCTTTTCATCGCCGGCGAGCTGCCGATCAGATTATCGAACGAATATTTCCTGCCCAGCTCATTGTGCAGTCGTCGATTTTCCTCGCGCAACCTCTTGAGCTCGAGAACATTTTTCACCAGCAATTCCAACTCGTCGGCGGTGAACGGCTTGCTTATGAAATCGCTGGCGCCGATTTTCATGGCCTCGACGGCGCTTTCCACGGTCCCGAAAGCGGTGACCACAACCACCCGGCATTCGGGTTGAAGCCTAAGCGATTCACGCAGGACATCCATGCCGCTTGCCCGATCCATCTTCAAATCGGTGATGACGAGGTCGAACTCGCTCTCGGTCAGCTGGGCGATCGCCGATTCGCCGGAATCGGCCTCGGTAACGGCGTATCCCTGCCTTTTCAGCGTTTCGACCATGAATGATCGGACGAGCGAATCATCATCGACTACCAGAATACTGGCAAACATGGCAACTCCTTAAAGCGGTAAGGTAATGGTGAAAACAGCGCCACCGCCCGGCGGACTTTCGGCGGTTATGACGCCGTTATGGAAATCGACAACTCTCTTAACCATCGACAAACCCAGGCCGGACCCGTTCCGGCGCGTGGTATAAAATGGCTTGAACAACTGACTTGGATCTTGTTCGCCGAAGCCGCACCCGTTATCGACGAACTCGAGAGCCAAGTGGCGGGTGTCGGGCATCCGCACCGACAGAATCAATGCGCCGCCGCCGGGCCCCACCGATTGAGCCGCGTTTTCTATCAAGTTCGAATACATTTGCCGGAAAAGCAGCGGATCGAATCGGTAGTAAATCGATTCGACATCGGTTTTGAATTCAATATCGAGATTGGCGGCGAACGCCTGAGTCCGAATCGATTCGAGAGTTTGACGGCTGAATTCAACGATGTCGAGGAGCTTGTAATCCGGTTTGGCGCGCCGGGTGAAATCGAGCAGATTGGTGATTATGCGATTGACCTCAGAGGCGCCTTCAATGATTTTCTGAACCGACGGCGCGGCCGGATGATCGGCGCCGATGTCGCGTGACAGTAGGTTGGCGAAACCGATGACGCCGGCCAGGGGATTGCGCACCTGGTGGGCGATTATCGCCGACATCTCCCCCAGCGCGGCGAGCGCCGAAACCTGGCTTATAGTCTCTCTGAGTTTTTTCTCCGATGACAGATCATAGAGGATTTCCACGGCGCCGAGGCAATTGCCGCCATTATCGTAGATTTTGCTCACGGAGTATCCCACCGGCTGCTCGCCGAACCATTTTTCCCCTCGAATTCTGTCTTCCGAGCAATCGAAGATTCCGGCGGTAAGAGCATGTTCCTCCGCCTTGAACAATTGGTCATAGCGGACGCCTATCGCCTGTTCCGAGTTTAGGCCCGTCAGCCTTTCAGCCGACCTGTTGAACCGGTTGATGTAACCGTCCGTATCGAACACGATTACGCCCGCATCGAGGCTGTCGAGTATATTGGCGAGGTGGGCGGAAAGACGGTTGTTCGCCTCGAGGGCGTCCGTAACGCGCTGATTTATCTCTTCGAGTTGAGCCGATTGCCTTTCGAATCTTTCGGCCAAGTCGTTGTAATCCGTCTGCAGCCTGCGGGCGAGTTCCGCCAGAGACGAATAGGAATCGGTGATTTTCTCCAGGTCATCCATTCGGTGACGGTTCGAATCCATGCGGTAATTGTATCACAAGCCCGAAAAATATCAAGGCAAATTAATGGCTGATCGAAAGGCCCATTTCAGAAATAACTCACGATTTCAGAGGCGATCTGCTCCAGCGGCAGAACCCTGTCGGCGAGATTGTTTTCAACTACGGCCCGAGGCATGCCATAGACGACACATGACTCCTCATTTTGAGCCAACACGACACCGCCCTTTTGCTTCACCAGCCGCAATCCCTCCAGACCGTCGTTTCCCATACCCGTCAGGATAATTCCCAGAACCGCTGAACCGTAGATTTCGGCAACCGATTTAACCATTACGTCCACCGCTGGACGGTGCAGGGTCGTCGATGGTTCATCAGACAGGTCGATCGAATATGAGCTGGAATTGAATCGCACTGTCATATGTTTGCCGCCCCGAGCGATATAGACCACCCCTGGCGACAGGGCCTCGCCGTGTTCGGCTTCTTTCACCTCGACTTTCGAGAGGGAATTAAGCCGTTCCGCCAACGATTTGGTGAAAGTTGCCGGCATATGCTGGACCACCGTCACCGGCACGGGGAGATTTTTCGGCAGAAGCGGGATTATCGCTTGAAGCGCGGGCGGGCCACCGGTCGAGGTGCCGATAGCCACGATATTTATTCTTTTTTTCGGCTTTTTTTGCGTTTCCGGTCCCAACACGGAAACCGGAACCGGTTTTTTGGCGGCGGGCGAGATGCTGATCGGGCGTCTTGCCGATATCCCGGGTCGCCGCGGCTTGTTCCGGGCGATATGTTTTACCTTGCTTAAAAGCTCGTCTTTTATTTTCACGATATCGAGCGCCACATAGGACAATTGCTTGGGTATGAAATCGACCGCACCCAGAGATAAGGCTTCGAGAGTGGCCGCTGCTCCCTCGGTGGTAAGCGAACTTATCATCATCACCGGCGTGGGATTGTCCTCCATTATCCGACGCAGAGCCGTCAAGCCGTCCATGCGAGGCATTTCGATATCGAGGGTGATCAGATCGGGTTTGAGTTTGGCCGCCATCTCGATCCCGTCTTCACCGTTGTGGGCCATGCCGACAACCTCGATTTCCGGATCCGATTCGAGCATCACGGAGATCGCTTTCCTCATGAAAGCGGAATCATCGACGACCAATACTCTTACCTTCGACATATCATTTTTTAAGGGCCAGATCGAAAAGACCCGCCAAATCGATTATCAGCCTTACCCGGCCGTCCCCCATTATGGTGGCTCCAGCGATACCGCGCACGTGACCGAGGTATTCGCCTATGGCTTTGATTACCACTTCCTCTTGACCAAGCAGCGAATCGACGACAACGCCAAGTTTGCGCTCGGCAAGGCCGACGACGACCACGTTGATTTGGTGTCTTTCTCGAGGTGGGTTATTGAAAAGAAGCTCCATCAGATCGACTATCGGCAAGATCGTATCCCGGAGCCTGACCACCGGCCTGCGATTCACATATTTGATTTGGTCGGCAGTGACCACAACCGTTTCCAGGACGGAGCTCAAAGGTATAGCGAAAATTTCCTTGCCGCAGCTCACTAACAAACCCTGGACTATGGCCAGCGTTAGCGGCAATCTGATAGTGACTTTGGAACCCTCGCCCAACTTGGTGGCCAAGTCGATCGTGCCTTTGAGTTTTTCGATATTCGTGCGCACTACGTCCATGCCGACGCCGCGTCCGGAAATATCGGTGGTTTTTTTGGCGGTGGAAAAGCCCGGCAGAAAAATAAAGGAAAGCAATTCCTTTTCGGAAAGTTTGGCGGCTTCTTCTTGGCTCACCAGATTGCGTTCGATCGCCTTTTTCTTTATCGCCTCAATATCCATTCCCCTGCCGTCGTCTATAACTTCGATGACGATATTGTTGCCTTCCTGATAGGCGGAGAGCTTGATTATCCCCTTGGCAGATTTGCCTTTCCGGGTGCGTTCCTCGGGCGTTTCGATACCGTGGTCGATCGAATTGCGAATCAGATGGATCAAGGGATCGGATAATTCCTCGAGAACCGATTTATCGAGTTCGGTTTCCTCGCCGGTTATCAGCAGATCTATTTGCTTACCGAGATCGCGGGACAAATCACGCACCATGCGGGGGAATTTGCTGAATACGTTGCCGACCGGCAGCATCCGTATTTTCATGATCGCCGTATGGAGTTCGGTTGTTATAAAATTCAACTGGGTCGCCACCTGCGACAACTGTTCGATCTCCGGTTGGCCCTCCATTTTCGCCTGGAATACCCCGAGTTGCTGAATCAGGGCGTTGCGTCCGAGCACCAGCTCGCCGACCATGTTAACCAGGTTATCCAACCTTTTGACGTCCACCCTGATAGTCGATTCTCCTTTGATTGAATAATCTTTCTGGCGGGTGGTCGCCGCAACGGTCGCCGTTGGTTTGTTCGGAGCTGATTTTTCGCCATGGCCGGCGGTCTCCGAGGTCTTTGCCGAGGATTGCGGAGGCCCGGATGCGCTTGCGGGCGGCTTGCTTTCAGCGGCTTGGCTTTCGTTTGCCGGGGCTGTTTCGGCGGCCGAACCCGTTGGCGGAGTTTCCTTTACTGCTGGATTCAGCATCGATTCAAGCCGGGCGATTATCCCAGCGGTATCGGTTCGGCCTTGTTGCCTGTCGATTATATCATTGAGGGTCAGTTTAAGGACATCGATCGATTCGAGCAGGATATCCATTCCATCGGGGGTGACCGCCAGTTCCCCTTTGCGCAGCTTATTCAAAACATCTTCCATCTTATGCGTGAGTCTCATCAATTCGTTGAAACCGAGGAAACCGGCCGCCCCTTTAAGGGTGTGGGCGCCGCGGAATATTTCATTTAGAAGATTGAGATTGCCGGGATCTTTCTCGAGTTTGACGAGATTGGAATCGAGGCCGCCCACTATTTCTTTGGCCTCGACCATGAACTCCTTGATTATGGTTTCCATCTCATCAAGATCGTACCCTGACCCGCTCATCGATTGCATCCTCCGACGCTTTTTACGATCTAATCCGTTTTGACGATCGACGAAATCAAATCATCGACTTCACGCTGTTGGTTCTGGTGGTCAGAACCGTAATTAGCATTGGGATCGAAAGCCCTGTTCTTTTTGCCATTTTGAACGACTTCGTTGGCCTTAGCCATACCGGTGCTGACAAGCAACGTTTTGAGTTTGCTCTCGACGTCTTCGAGCTGACTTACCGCGTGGTCGATCTGCTGCGAGGTTATATCCTGGAATTGCAAAGCCTCCATGATCACCATGGTATCGTTGAGATTCGCGTTGGCGTTATTCATGATACCTTCGAGCAGTTTACCGACTTCCGCGGTTTTGCCTGAACCCGCTTCGAGAGCTGAATCGATTTTGTGACACAGCTCGACTATCTCCGAATTCCGGTTGGTCAGGAGTTCAACGATATCAAGAACCTGATGGGTCGCCTTTTCCGTCTGCTGGGTGACTCTTTCAAGCTGCAGCGTCGTGCTGGGGACTTTTTCGGAAGACTCCTGTATCGGCTGTTTTATTTGCCTGAATAATTCCATCATCTTGCTTATGGAAGATGTCAGCTCATTAAGCTCGCGCCGGATTTTATCTACCATTTCCGGATTTTTGCCTGCCATTTGAGCTCCTTTCTAAACTGAGGCCAGAACCTGGTTGATTTTTTCGGCGATCGTTTCCGGAGTGAACGGCTTGACGATATAATTGTTGACGCCCGCCTTGATCGCCTGCATTATGTCTTCTTTGACCGACCGCGTGGTGACCATCAGGATCGGCAACGATTGAAGCTCGGGATCGGACCTGACGTTGTTGACGAAAGTCAGGCCGTCCATTTCGGGCATATTCCAGTCGGTGATGATGAAATCGAATTTTTCGGTTTTGAGTTTTGCCAGCGCATCTTTGCCGTCTGAGGCTTCACTGATGTTTTCGAAGCCGGCACGCTTGAGCGTGTTGACGATGATTCTCCGCATGGTCGGCGAGTCGTCTATTGCCAGGATTTTCAGATTTGGCAAGGCAATACCTCCTTCAAACAGGTTGTTTTGCCGGGATATATTTAGCCACCTCGGAAAGCAGAACATCCGGCCGGAATGGCTTAACCAGGTAAGATGACGCTCCGGCCTCGCTACCCGCCTTCTTATCACCTTCGTCTTCTTCGGAAGAAAGAATTATTATCGGAAACGACGCATACCGCTCGTTCGCTTTGAGAGTCTTGATGAATTCATAGCCGTCTATATTGGGCATGTTCAAGTCGGTGATCACGAGATGGACCTCTTCGCCGTTTTCCGTTATTGCCGAAAGCTTCTCGAGGGCGTCCATGCCGTCGCAGGCCGTCACCACTCTGAATCCCGCCGACCTCAGAGTGAAGGATACGAATTTCAGGATGGTGGGCGAATCATCGACAATCAATATCGTTTTGTCGTTCATAATTGCCTCTCAGTACTATTCTTTCTGGTAAACCAGGCCGTTCTTGAAATAGACGAGTTTGAAGGCCTTGGTTATGCCATGCAGCGACTCGGCATGGCCGATGAAATAGTATCCTCCTTTAACCAGGCTCGAATAAAAACTCCGCACCACCTTGCGCTTGGCCTCATCTGAAAAATAAATCGTCACGTTACGACAAAAAATTATATCGATATCTTTGATCAGGGACATCTTGGCAGCATCGAGGAGGTTTATCTGCGAGAATTTTATATATTTCTTCACTTCGTCGTTAATGTGATAAACGCTCCCCTTCTTCGAAAAATACTTTTGGATCAGATTCGGCGGGGTCGTGCGTAAGGTCAGTTCATGATAAATCCCTTTGCGGGCGGCCTGTAAAACCGTCTCGGAAATGTCATTGGCAATGATTTCCACATTATAATTCGCCAGCCGGGGGACCTTTTCCATCAGTATAATTGCCAGCGTGTACGGCTCTTCGCCGGTCGAGCAACCTGCGCTCCAGATCCGGATATTTTTGTTGCCGCTATCGTCCTTTCTCTTTAATACCAGAGGCAGCACCTCGTCGGAAAACGCCTGAAGCTGGGGTTGATTGCGGAAAAAGGAAGTTTCATTGGTCGTCAGAAGGTTAACCAGGGCGTTGAATTCGGAGGTGCCGGTGTCGAACTTGACCATATAGAAATAATCCCGATAACTTTTGACTCCGATCTGCGACATCCGGTTGGCCAACCGGTTTTTGACGAGATACAATTTATTATCAGCAAAATACATCCCGGTGCGCTCATGGATGAAATCGCGGAACATGACGAATTCTTCCTGAGAAAGCTCGGGAATATCAATCGTTGCTTCTAACGGCATGTTGACAACCCTTCGGTCGAAAAATCGATTTGCCGCCGGCTGTGGAAGCGCCGGTCAGGGTGTTTAAGGATTGATGCCATCCAAAACCTCCCGAGCGGCGGCGCTTATTTCCTCGTTTTCCGAGGCCGCAAGCCGCTGCAGCATACCTATGGCTTTCGGCTCTTTCAATTTCGACAGATAATTGATGATCGCTATCTGAATAAAGGGAGGCTGAGTCGATTCGATTTCCGCCAGTTTATCGAGACATTTCAGGTTGCCCGTGGACGCCAGCGCATTGATCGTATAATATCGAACCCAGGGATCGCCGTCGTCCAGCAACACCTGAATGTGATCAGCCGCCTTCTCTCTATCGATGCTTAGGTAAGCATCGACCACCGCTTTGCGCACCTCGGGACTCTCATCGGTCAAAAGGTAGGTCAGATTTTCTTCAAGTTTAGGATGACCGATCTTGGCGAGACCCAGGAGGGCATATTTGCGCACCTCGGGAACTTCGTTGTTGAGCGCTTCCAGCAAAATAT
>CAZHVC010000047.1:0-8749 GCA_964535765.1 uncultured Ignavibacteria bacterium
GTTCAATCCGGTGCCGACGGCGGTTCCGCCGAGGCACAATTCGAGCAGCGATTCGGCCGCCCGCTCGATCCGCTCCCGCGCCTTGGCCAGCATCGCCGCATAGGCGCCGAACTCCTGGCCGAGACGAACCGGAACCGCATCCTGAAGATGGGTCCGACCGGTCTTGACTATGTCGTCGAACTGCCGACTCTTGATTGCCATCGCGTCCCGAAGTCCGTCCAGCGCCGGGATCAGACTTTTCCTTATTTCGTCATAAGCCGCCAGATGAACAGCCGTATGAATGGTATCGTTGGTCGATTGGCTCATGTTGACATGATCGTTCGGATGAACCAGCGCGGTGTTCCCTTTCTGGCCGCCCAATATTTCACAGGCGCGATTGGCCAGCACCTCGTTCATATTCATGTTCTGCGAGGTGCCGGCACCGGCCTGAAAAACATCGAGCACGAACTGATCGCTGAACTTGCCCGCTATCACCTCTTCGGCGGCTTTTACGATTGCCCGGCCGATTTCCGGATTGAGCTTTTGGGACTCCATATTGGCGAAAGCGGCCGCCCGCTTGATTATCGCCTGCGCCCGGATGAAAGCGAACGGGAAACGTAATCCGCTGACCCGGAAATTCTCCAGGGCCCGCTGGGTCTGGGCGCCGTAATAAGCAGCGCAAGGGACCCTGACCTCGCCCATGCTGTCTTTCTCAATCCGGTACTCCATACGGCAAACGTCAGCCCGCCCGATCAGGGCAAATTAGCTTTTCATTTGATATCCGCCAATGCCTGCAAAGCGGCGTCATAGTCAGGCTCTTCCGTTGTCTCCTTGACATATTGGATATAGCGGATCTTCCCCTGTTTGTCGATTATAAATATCGTCCGGGCAAGCAGCCTCAGCTCTTTAATCATCACCCCAAATGCCTGACCGAGTTCGCCGTTTCGGTGATCGGAGAGCAAAACGACATTTTTGGATTTGGTCTCTTCGCACCAACGTTTCTGGGCAAAAGGGAGGTCCATGCTGACGGTGAGGAAGGCGATCGTTTTATCGAGTTTCTCCGCCTCCTTGTTGAATCTAATCGTCTCCAGGTGACAGACCGACGTGTCCAGAGAGGGAACCGTAGAGAGAAAACAGGTCCTCCCCCTGAAAGACGAAAGCCTGACCGGGGCGAGATTGATGTCGAGCAATTCGCAATCGGGGGCCAAGTCGCCGACCTTGCGTTCCTGGCCGGTCAAAGTCAACGGGTTCCCCTTCATGAATACTATTCCTGTTCTTTCAGCCAACTTAAGCTCCTTTTCAAACGGTTTCGATTTCACCGGCGATTCGTGTTCGTTTCATTTTATTATCGCATTTTGCGCTCAGCCGCATCAGATTTATAAATAAATAATTTTCCCGTCGGTTCCCGATTGTCCGGCTTACTATTTGTTGATAGGGCGACGCGATCCCGTCAATGCCCATGTCCATGATCATGAGGGTCGTCCTTCTCGGGGTAAAATACTTTACCCGACCGGTCATCGGCTTCGCTTTCAGGCTCATCGTCGATATCGATCTGGTCCATTGGCGTTCCTGCGGTTTGCACGCCGACACCATAACGATAAACCATTTCGCCCCCAAGGTAGGCACCGTAGAAAACAACCGCCAACGCCACCACGGCCAATATGGCGCAGATCAAGGCGGTGATTCCCCCGGAGCGGTTGCGGAAAACGAGACGCATGACCGCGTAAATCACGACTATCCCCAAAAATATAATACCGACCAACTCGTGAGTCTCCATCAATTCGTGGGCGGCGGCGCTGTGCTCAACCGACTCTTCGGCGGCCAGTCCGGTGGCAACCGAGCCGATAGCACCAAACACGACAAATACGGCCAGAACCAAACTCGCCTGCCGAAAAATGGTTTTTCGAGTCAGCAGCGCGGCGATCTCGCAGAAAGCGATCACCACGATCAAGGCGATCGGAAAATGGACGAATAAAGGATGGAAATTGGGCATACCATACCCTCGCCGGAATGATTGAATTTGATTTTAACACGATTCGGAAATTTATTCAACAGAAATCAACCCTATTTTTATTTTCAGGAGTGATATCAATATTTCCAGCCGTTGCGCAACAGTTCGGCCAACTCGTCAGGATCGGACACGGGATTAAGGCATTCGCCTCGCCTGCAGATATGGGCCGCTGGGTCCCTGGGGGATGTTTTTCCGACCACAACCGGCGAAATCTCGGCTATTTCATCCAACGTTCCGTTTTCCCGGGCGACGATCAAGCAAGCATACGGCGGCGCCAGGCGGCGGAAGGTATCGATCAAGCGGTTGGTTTGGCCCTTTTCTTTGCCGCCGGAAATCACCACCGTGTAAGCGGGGCCGCCATGCAGAAGAGCGGTATCGAGCCAGCCGGCCATTTCCAAACCGAGGCGGCGGATCAATTGTCCGGCTTGCAAAAGGCAACGCTCGATCTCCTCATGATATCGCTCGTTTCCGGTAAGCAGCGCCGCCCTGTGCAATGCCGAAAGGAACGCGGCGTTGCCCGAGGGAGTCGGCCCATCCCAGAAATCGATTTTGCGGCCCAGCGGATTATCGGCGGCGGCCTGCGAAATATAATAACCACCTTCGGGATTGCGGAAATGGGCAAAGAGATATTCGATCAGACCGACAGCCCGCCGCAGCCATTCGGGATCGCGAGCAACCTCGAATAAATCAAACAAAGCACGGGCGAAAAGAGCATAGTCATCGAGATAGGCGGGGTTTTCGGCGCGGCCGCCATATGATGTTCTCCATAACCCGCCGTCGGGTCGTCGATGACATTTCCAAATATAATCAGCGGCCTCGATCGCCTTGCGCAAGTACTCATCTTTGCCGAAAGCGCAATAACCCTGCACCAAGGCCGAAATCGCCAGACCGTTCCAGGAGACGATAATCTTGTTATCCAGAGCCGGGCGGGGTCTGGCCGAACGATACTCCCGCAGCCGCAAGATATTTTTATCGATTGATTCCTGCATTTCTTTAACCCGCTCCGGCGGGATAGTTTTTGTATCGTTGCTATCGTTTCTACGGCTGATCACATTGACGCCTTCGAAATTCCCCTCGGGCGTCACCCCCAAAATTTGCGCTATCGCCGCTGCCTCCTGGCCGCCGATGACCTTAATTATTTCGTCATATCGCCAGGTATAAAACGCGCCTTCCCGGCCGTCGCTGTCGGCATCGAGACTGGCGAAAACCGCCTCTCCTGGAGCTGATAGCTCGTTCAGCAGAAAATCAAGCGTCCCCCGGGCGATTTGTTCATAAATCGGGTCGCCGAACACCGCCCAGGCCTCCGTATAGAGACCGGCCAATTGCCCGTTATCGTAAAGCATCTTTTCGAAATGAGGGATAAGCCAGGTTCTTTCCACCGCATACCTGTGAAAACCGCCGCCGATATGATCGTAGATACCGCCTGTGGCCATGCTGTCGAGCGTTCTTCGGATTATCTCGCCCAGTTCAGGCCGGCCGGTTTTCCGGTAATAATGCAGCAAAAACCGCCATTTGACCGGCTGGGGAAATTTCATCCCCTCGCGAAAACCGCCCCAGACATTATCGAACAGGGAAAACGACTCCGAGACAATTTCATCGATCAGCGAAATATCTATCGCCCGGTTTTCTCTGAAAGCGGGATTGGCGGCTGCAATTTCGGCAAGCCGGGCCGCCTGATCTTCGACTTGGGTGCGTTTATCGGCAAATATCTCGGCTATCGCCCGAGCCAGTTCGATAAAGCGGGCGTGCGGGATATAAGTGCCGCCGTAAAACGGTTTCAGCTCCGGTGTAAGAAAGACCGACATCGGCCAACCGCCGCTGCCGGTAAGAGCCTGCACCGCCTCCATATAAATCATGTCGAGATCGGGACGTTCTTCACGATCGACTTTTATGCTTATGAACTTGTCGTTCATCAGAGCGGCCACGTCCTCCTTTTCAAACACCTCTTTTTCCATCACATGGCACCAATGACAGGAGGAATAGCCGATCGAAAGAAATATCGGCTTGTTTTCCTGACGGGCGCGGTTTATCGCTTCCTCGCCCCAAGGATACCAATCGATCGGGTTATGGGCATGCTGCCGGAGATAGAGCGATTGTTGGCCTTCCAGATGATTGCGGCGGACCGGCCGGTCTGCGCCGTCCCGATTATCGCCGTCTTTTCGATTGCTCATGGGCATCGACAATCAGCAACAGCTTTCGGAGGCTTCCGGTTCCTGGGAAAAACGAGGTTGGGACAGCACGCGGCAATAGGCCGGGCCGATTATTCTGCTTTATGGCGCAAAAGGTCTCGTAAGGACAATTGGCCCAAGCCGGAATACCTTCGGCCCACCGACCAATTGTCAGCCGGCGCAGTTTTGTTCCGACAATGCTCGACGATTGCCGGATCATCGTTTGCTACGGATTTCGCCGCGCATGAATAATTTCCGCAGACAGCCGACCCCGGCTGAATTTTCGCGGGAATTCAATTAATAAAAGCCTTTACCCGCTTGATTATCCCGCCGATAAAGGGCCTGAATCCCGCTCAATGATTCAACGTCAATGTGTAAGAATAATGCATCGGCCAGGTCTCGCCGAAATCCTCGCTGCCGGAGCCGGTGGCTTGCGCCCCCTCCTGAAGCAAAATATGCGGCCGAATATCCATTGCTATCACATACGACACCAGCGGCCCATATCCCGACACCGGGACCAAGCCGAAGTCGGGACATTGCATCATGAAAACGACCGGGTATTCCAAAGCGTTGTAGCTGGAAAAAAACAGGTCCGCATAATCGCCGTCTGTCGTGCCGCCGACGTTCGTCGGGAAATTGGCCGCCTGCGACGAGACGATCGCGCACGGCGGCTGAACCGCCAAGGCAGCGTTATGGAAACCGTAGCCTGTTCCCCTGATACTGTCAGCGGCGACACTAAACGAAAATTCGATCGTCACGATATCGGCAAAATCCCAGTAAGGGTCGTCGTGATGGTGAGTGAAATTGACTGTCAGGGTGGCCGTCCAGCTGCCGACATTAACCTGAGTCTGACCGGTGGCGGTTACCGGCTGACCGTCGGCGCACGCCTGATAACCGGCGGTGATCGTGGCTATACCCTCTTCGTCGGCCAGGTATTCGGTCTGCGCCTCCCCCTGAGCGGTGGTCGTGGCGGAGGTTGGCCTGACACTGCCCGGACCGGAAACCTCGAAAGTGATCCTTTTGCCGTGTAGCGGCGTTCCCCCGCAGGTCATGGTCGCCGTAATGTCGGATGATTCGCCGCTGGCGATATTTGAGGGATCGGCGGCGACCGCTATATCGGGGGCGGTGCAGCGTAAATAAACAGTTATCTGAATATCGAAATAAAAAGAGCCGTTCAGGTCTCCCCGGTCGTATTGATACGAGGCTATCAGGGTATGACCGGTGGTCTGCCCGATCTGTTCATACAGACTGCCGTTGTCGCCGCCGATGACATATCCTAAATCGAAAGCCATGCCGGCTATTTCCTGACACTCGTTGCCATAAATTCCTTTTTCGCCGATATCCCCGAACCGGTCGCGAAACCAGGTCATAAAATCAGCCAACGCGGCCGCCGGATCACCGCCGGCCAGATTTTCCTCGAGATTGTCGAATAATCCCTCCTCATCGAGATTGCCGTCGCCGCCCCAGATCGAAAAATGCATTATCTGAGCGGCAAACGAACGACCGTCGGCGGCCACGGTCGCCAGGGAATCGCTCTGCATCCAACATTCCTCGGCTTCGTTATAGTAAAAAATCGGAAATCGGGCGCCTGGGGTAAGGCTGCGGCCGACAGGAAATACAATTGTCACCGGCGCCTGAAATTCCAGACCGTGCGGCTGCAAAGCGGCGGCGCAATCGAATGCCAACGCCGGGCCGGCTGTCATCGGCAGCGCGGCCTTGTCATGATAGGTTTCCACCTTGATATAAACGTTTTGCGTAACCGCACCCGGGGGAAAATAAAGGGTCACGCCACCGGGATCGCTCACCGTTCCCCCAGCCGGCGTGATCAGCACACCCCGATCTTCCTCGGTGGCTTTTTTGCCGCCACAACCGGTGACAAGAACAAGCATTAACGCCAGCATCGCAACTTTTTTGCAACCAGCGGCCTTCCGTCTCGATAAATTCCCCACGATCGCCTCCGCCGAAGATCTGATTAAAAAAATATACTGTTTTGTCTACAAATTAAACAACCGGCCCAAAACGGTCAACCGAATTTTTGGGGCGGCCCCTTTCTGCTTGACCGCCACTGTTGCCGGTTGTAAAATCGAACTTATACAATCAGGAGGGACGGTTATGAACAGCGGCTTGATTTTATCGGCGATAACGGTTCTACTTACAGCCTCAGCGGCGGCCAAAGCGCCGGTCTCGACGTTTTCGATAGTTGGCTGCGATCCTCAGACGGGCGAACTCGGCGTGGCCGTGGCCAGCAAGTATTTCGCCGTGGGGTCGGTCGTGCCGTGGGCGAAAGCCGGCGTAGGGGCGATCGCCACCCAGGCCTGGGTCAATTATGACTACGGAATCATCGGGCTTGAGCTTTTGGAAAAAGGAATGAGTCCTCAGGCCGTCATCGATTCGCTGACGAAAGCAGACCCGGGGGCAAGCCGGAGACAGATAGGCGTGGTCGATTCAGCCGGTAACGCCGCCGCTTACACAGGAATAGACTGCCTGGCTTGGGCGGGCGGCCTTATCGGCGAAAACTGCGCCGTGCAGGGGAATATACTGGTTTCGGACAAGGTCGCCCAAAAAATGCTGGCCGCGTTCGAAACCTCGGCAGGATCCCTTGGCGACAGGCTTCTGGCTGCTCTTTCGGCCGGCGACAGCGCCGGCGGCGACTCGCGCGGCAGGCAATCGGCGGCTTTGATAGTGGTTCGGCCGCAAGCGGGTTACCGTTACGACCGTGCAATCGACATCAGGGTCGATGACCATCCTGAACCATTGGCCGAGCTCCGCCGGCTTTACACTCTGGCCAGGGCGCTCGGCTGTTTGAATCTCGCCTCCCAGTTGTACCAAAGCGGGAACCTCAGCGGGGCGCTGGCGCAGGCAAGATTGGCGGTGGAAATCGGCCCGACCATCCCCGAAACCTTTTACGATTACGCCTGCTATCTGGCTCTTTCCGGAGATACCGCCGCAGCGTTGGAGAATATCGTCAGGGCGCTGCAGTTGGCACCGCATTTCAAAGAGATGGCCAAGCGGGACACTGATTTGAAAGCCCTTTGGGAAACAAAGCGGTTCAAGGAGGCGGTGCGTTAGCTCAGGGGCCAAGGACCTATTTATTTGGGGGCGCGCTCGGGCGACGAATTGAAAGCACAAACCGACATGCCGGAATCGATCGGCATAAGCGGGGAGCATAATGCGTCGAAAAAATCTATATAATCTTGCAAGCCTGCTCGATGCTCGAGGAGTTGGCCCCCCTCACTCCACCTGCTTGAAAACATAGCCGCCCTTGCGAGCGCCCCAAACCTGCCGGTTGTCGGCGTCGTACCCCCGGTCCCAGCTTATAATCTGGTTTTTGCTGATCGTCACTTCGCTGGTGGCATAAGCTGCCCCTTTAAGGTCGCTGGTGCAGCCGGTGCCTTCGGTGCCGCCGGTGAAAGCGATACTGCCGACCTTGCGCAGAACGACCGCGCAACCATCCCTCAATAACAGTGAATCGACGGTCAAATGACCAAGGGGAGCCTCCTCGGCCCATTTTCCGGCGAACCGCAGCGGCTCCGGAATGGAGTAAACGACGCTTTCGAAAGTGCTATCATCGCGCACTCGTATATTGTAAACCCGCTGGCGATACGGTTTGTCTTCGCTGCCGGCGGTCGCCTGTTCGACATACAACCAGTAGCCGTCATTCCTTTCTTTCCATATCTGCACCAGCCGCAGCCGGATATCGAAATAATCCGAATCTTTTTGGGCCTGCTGGGCGCTGGAAAAATACCCCGTCATCCAGGACAATAGGGTGGCCAACGTTTGCTGGGGCGTTTCCTTCTTGGCTTTCGGGGCTTTTCTGCTTCGGCCGAACGCCTGATTCGGACTTACGCTGGCGATGAAAAATGCCAATATGACCGCCAGATATAAGCAGCGCCTCATCCTTGTGCTCCGCTTCCAATCCAGTTCATACAACAACCCTCCCACCGACTACGGCTTCGGCTGCCAACTAAAAAAATCGGATTTCGGCGCGCCGCAGCGTGGACAGCGCCAATTTTCCGGCAGTTTCGCAAACGGCGTTCCCGGCTCAACACCACGCGCCGGATCGCCGTCTTCCGAATCGTAAATGTAGCCGCAAAATCGACAAACGTTCATTACTTTCCTTCTGATACATGTTATCGGAAACCGCGGCCGCCGACTTTCGCCCCAATCCGATGTTGTGGAACGACGTTCGACCACGCCGATCCCTTCAATTCGAGCCATCGACAAGTTCCAGGAGTCTGGTAGCCACCGCTTTACCATATTCGACACAGCGTTCCAAATCCGCCTCGGTCGGGACGAACTTGGCCTCGACCGCCTCGCCAATCAGCGGCAGCCTCAATTCGCCGAAAATTTCTTTGATCTGGCTGACCGCTTTGGGGTGCCAGCCGTAAGAGCCGAAAGCGCCGGCGATTAAATGGCGAGGTTTCAAGCCCCGCAAATAGGTTAAAAGATCGGCAATCCGCGGCAGCATCTGCCCGTTCAATGTCGATGAGCCGACCAGCAGGGCTCCGGCATCCAGCAATTCGGTGGCGATATCGCTCCGATGAGCCAATGATAAAGGCATGACCTTGGGACGCGCCCCGCCGCTTTCCAG
>CAZHVC010000048.1:0-8675 GCA_964535765.1 uncultured Ignavibacteria bacterium
ACCTTGAGCCGAGCCGGGGTTGTCCGATCGAACCGATAGATAAGCCAAACCCGCTCGAAACCTTCCAGATCCGCCAACCCCTCGCGGTAATCCGGGAACACCTCGACTATTCCCGTTGCGCCATCGGCATAAACCGGCTGGATCGGTGTCCCCTCGGCTCTTTTGAATGGGGTGTGGATAATCCCGATAGAATAAAGCGGCATGGCAATATTCATCGTCACGCTCCGTTTCTCATGGCGAGGACCATTTGAAAAAATCGGCCACGGCCGAGGCGAACAGGCGATCGTTTTGGGATATCTCGGCCCGCAGACGATAAAGAGGTGGCTTGGACAGAACAAGGCGGGCTTTGATTTCCACCGTCGTTTCAATCGGTATGGGGTTCTTATACCTGATATTCAATCGACCGGTCAAGGCTCTGATTCCATGATGAAACAAGCAGTGGGTCATAGCCGCATCGAGTAGAGCGGCCGCCACGCCGCCGTGCACCAGCCCTTCATAACCCTGTAAAACGGACGGCAGCCGATAATCGGCGACCACGGAATCATCATCCGTGCGGCGAAAACTCAAACCGAGCGAAAAGGGATTATCCCGCCCGCAGAACAGACAGTGAGTATGACCATGTCGAAAGCCGATGTCGAATGGATCGAAGGTCACGGACGATTTCCCTCCCCCAGCCGGGGACAAACAAAACAACGACGCTTTGTTTGCCTGAGGCATTTTACATTGTAACGGATCGTCCTAAATCTCCACGCCGAAAAACAAGCGCAAAAGGTGGCCCAAACCGAAAGATACAGCGGCCACGCTCAAGCTGATAACGACCATCTCCCCGAACTGTCCGACGAACGATTCGTCTTTTGCCACCGAGATGTAGTAGTTGAATCCGGCGATAATCAGCACGGCTGTAACCAGAGTTAAGGCCAGGCTGACAAACGAATCGGTGAATATCAAATAGGGGGCTATCAGTAGCAGAACGGTCGCTATATAGGCAAGGCCGGTATAAATCGATGACCGCAGCGGGATCCTTTTGGATTTTTCGGCCTTGGTTGACAAGTACTCGGAGGCCGCCATAGAGAGGGCCGCGGCAATTCCCACGATCAGCCCGCTTAAAGCGACCAGCTTGGTGTTCCGCAAGGCCAGGGTGAGGCCGGCCAGGCTGCCGGTGAGTTCCACCAGAGCGTCATTAAGACCAAGAACGATGGATCCCATATATTGCAGGCGTTCCTCGTCGAGAAGGCCAATTAAGGCCTTTTCATGCTCGTTCTCCTCGTGAATTATATGCTCCGCCCCGTCGATTTCGCCGTGCAACAGCTCATACATCTCCTGAGTTTCGGCTTCGCCGCGCTCCATCAATTTTATGGCGAAAGTCAAACCGAGTAATTTGCCGAGCCAGTAATAGGCGAACACTTTCAGCCATGACGGTGCGACGCTTTTCCCGGTATGTTTTTCCCATACCCGGTAATGACGGAGTTCATCACCGGCGATACTCTGGAGTATTTTCTTGTTTTCGATCGATTTGGTCGAGGCCGCCAGCCGGTTGTAGATATGATGTTCGGTGATCTCGTTTTTTTGAAATATCAACAGCCGTTCGGGCAGATTGATGGTGTCATTCATGATAACCTCTGCGACTTTCGACTAACTGCCAGAGTTCTTGCCGATGGTTTTCAAACAAGTGATGACCGGCAGCTTTCCGACTTCGACGGCCTAATCCGCCGAATTCTAATGTGAACAGCAAGACGAATCGTTAGACTCTTCCAGCCGCCCCGCGGCGAACAGTTTGACGGCTTCGGCTACGGGAACATCCTGACCGCTTCTGACCGGCCTGATACCGTTGGCGGTAAGATCGGCCTCGGCTCTTCGGCCCATGCCGCGGCAGATCACGATGTTGCAATCGTGCAGAAGTCGAACGAACGATTCGTGGCTGGGCGATCCCTCGTGATGCCGCTCGTTGCCGCAATCGGCTTTGTGGTGATGATGACCGGCGGTGTTGGGGCGATGGCCTATTTTAATCGTTTCTTTTTTGGAGACATCGAAAATATCGAACCCCGCACACCTGCCGAAATGTTCGGCTATGGAGACGCCGTCATCGGTGGCCACCGCTATTCTCATCGTTCCTCCTTGTCTGCGGCGGTTTGCAGCCGTCTGCCCCGCCGCCGACAAACACCTCTATGGGGACCGCCAAAACCGCGTTGACTATCGGTTCGGCAGAATTTGGTGCTACCGCATCCAGGGCAAGCCTCCGGGCGGCCCGTTCCGAACGGAACCTCCCAGCGGTGCTCGCAGTCGAAACACTGAAACTGTCTTTTGGGTGCCATTTTAATGACGCCTCCTTCGATTTTTATCGCCTTGCCGTTGACAAGAGCATCAGCGATTTTTTTATGGGCCGATTCTATTATCCGCCCGAAAGTGGGGCGGGATATTTTCATTTTCGATGCCGCTCGGTCCTGATAGAGCCCCTCCAGATCGGCCAGCCTGACAGCCTCATATTCATCGCAGGTGATGATTACCTCGTCAAGCTGGTCAAGAGGAACCGCCCGCGGCTTGTAATATACCACACTCGGCAGATTCATTATCAAGCGGGGACATTGCGGTCGAGCCATCGTCAGATTCCTCCGGGATAATTATAAGCATATGCTCAAAACCGGTCAAGGGAATTTCTTACCCTGTCTTATTCCGGGCGAATCTATACTGCGGAAACAAGTTCGCAATTGCCGCGGCAAATCAGAAACGTTTTTGATAGAAATGGCAGTAAGGGGCTTTGCCGGTCGTTTCGTAATAATCCTGATGATAATCCTCGGCGGGCCAGAATTTGCCGGCGGGGGCCAGTTCGGTGACGACCTTGAATCCCCGGGCTTTCAACAGTTCGATCAATTTCAGAACGGTCGCCTTCTGAGTCTCGTTGGTGTAGAAAACGGCCGAGCGGTATTGTGAGCCGACGTCGGGGCCCTGTCTGTTCAGCTGTGTCGGGTCGTGGATTTCGAAAAAGAATCTGGCCAGCTCCTCAAAACTGACTTTGGTCGGATCGAACGAAATTTCGACCGTTTCGGCGTGTCCGGTATTGCCCCGGCAGACTTCTTCGTAAGTCGGGGCTTCTTTGCGGCCGCCCATATAACCGACGCTGGTGGAAATCACCCCCTGCAGGCCTTTAAGCAGATGCTCGGTTCCCCAAAAACAACCGCCGGCAAAATAGGCGGTTTCAGTAGTCTGTTTAAGATCGGGTCTGAAATCCAGCGAAATCGAGTTGACGCAATGGCGCACGTTTTTGTCGGTAAACCCTTCGCCTACGAAAACATGGCCGAGATGACCGCCGCATCGGGCGCAGCTGATTTCCGTTCTCACCCCGTCGGCGTCCCGGGATCTCTTTACGGCGCCGGGGATCTCGTCATCGAAACTCGGCCAGCCGCAACCGGAATCGAATTTATCGACGGATCGATAAAGCGGGGCCCCGCATCGCCGGCAGACATAGGTTCCCGCTTCTTTGTGCTTGTAATATTTCCCGCTGAACGGAGGCTCGGTCCCCTTATGGACGATCACCCTTTCCTCCTCGGGCGACAATTGGTTCAATTTCATCTTTTCCTCCAGCGAATCGGCGGCGACGGATAAAAAGAATATCGCAGAAAGCCAGGACGCCGCCCAAAACAAACGGATCAACGCCGAAGCCGAAAAATCATACGTTGAATGTTTTGCCGCCACGACCTGGCTTTCTCCCCTTGCCGGTGATTCCAATGAATCTCATTATAATACTCGACCCAGGCCGAGGATTGTTCCCCCAGCGATCGTTCCGGCAACGATGATGACGGCTGTATCGGCTTTTTCATGGGGGATTGAGACCGCCAGAGGCCAATTTTCGGATTTTAGCAGGCGGCGCTTTTCGGTAATGAGTGTGTCGCCGACAAAATATGCGGGAATAAATGCCTTTCCGATCATTCGGCCTCGTTCACATATATCAATCAATGATAAGGCAAACCGGTTATTCTTGCTTGTTCGTGATGGTTTCTTGGGAGGCAAGGTAAGCGGTTATGGCTTCATCGGTAACCTGTTTCAGATCTTTTCTCGTCCAATAGGCGAGTTCTTTTAATTTTTGGAGGTTTTCCTCGCGGAGGATCAAGGTCGCCCGAATCCACCCTTTTTTCAAGCCGGCACGAGCGGCGTTTCGGCTGCCGTCGCGGGCGGCTGCCGTTCGAATCGGAGTAGGGGGGGCATAATCCCATTCGGTTTCGTTTTTTCGAGCAGCCGGCGGAGATTGTTTGTTGGCGGTGTTCCAGAAGAAAGGGGGATCGGCGGCTTTATTTTTTCTCGACATCGGGGGTTACCTGGTCAATTTCAAAGGCCGCATGGTTTGCGCTCGGGGCATCGTTAACGAACTCTGCGTATTATAATATGTATACATTATTTGGAACGGGTTGTCAAGCAAAAAGCATAAATTCTTAAAACAATTGTATACATTGTATACTTCTGAATACCTAAGCCGGGCCTGGTTGAGATGTAATCTCATCGATAATACCGACGATCACCGATCTGATCGGAGCCTTATCATCATCAACCACCTGCCGCGCCGAATTCCCCTCATCGACCACCAAAACCGTCTCCCCCACCCCCGCACCCACCGTATCCACGGCAATCAGGTAACCAGATGGCTCCGCTCCAGGCGAAACGATTTTGTCTATGACCAAAAGCTTCCGGTTGTCATAAAAAGGGTGGTTTATGGTGGAGTAAATCGCACCGCAAACTCTGCCGATTATCATCGCTGACTCTGTTTCTCCAGATCCACGCCGTCCACGATACCGATAACCGAATGGTCAACGGGAACGAAAGTGGTCGGCAAGGCGAGAGCCGCTTCCCGGCCGCCCTCGTAGTAAACCAACTCCCCCGGCCCGGCCATAGCGGTGGCATCGGCGGCCACCAGCGGCTTGCCCGATGGTTGCCGGTTTTTGTCGAGCGGTTGAACGACCAGAAATTTGACTCCTTCCAGTCCCTTGTAGGTCAGGCATGGTACGACCGTGCCGATTATTTTTCCGAGCAGCATTTTAGGTTTTCATTTTCGGTTTTGCGGCCTGATTCCAGAATCGGCTGCTGCGATTGATTTCCGTCAGCAGAAACTCGTCGGCTCTGGGGACAATCGCCGTATGCAGCCGGATTTCGGTCTTCGCCAATCGTTCCGAGCCGAGGCGGATTGCCGCCTGGATATTTTCCAGACTGCCGCTGAAATAAGTGAACGAATTGCCACCGAGGTCATCGGCCAGCCTTATTTCGAGAATGGCAACCTCGGCGCCTTTGACGGCGGCATCGGCCGCTTTGATGTTCGAGGCGACCGTTGACGTTTCGATCACGCCCAGCGATTCGGCCTCGCCGGTCAATTTCACCCCCATGACGGCGGCAATCACCTGAGATGCGATATCAGGCAGGAAGACGTGGTCGATAACGGCGGACTGGGCGATACGCAACCCCTCGCGGTATGATTCCTCGACCGGCGCAACCTGGCCGCCGATTAAAGTGAGAAACTTGCCCGGGTGCACGGTGCCGGCCTTAAACATGGCCAAGGGCGCTTTTTTGACCATGGCGTCACTGGCGAGGACGCCGATGGCGATGCTGGAGAATTCTATCAAGGCGACGGAAGGAAAGTCATAAATTTCCAAAGCCGGAGCATGGCCGTTTTGTTTTGCCATATCAGACGATCCTGAAATGATCCACGAGCACGCAGCGTCTTTCCCTGGTAAAGCTGCGCGGCCTGGTCAATCCTTCACCGGTCGGCGAGGCGATCGAAAACGAGCAATACCCCTCACCGCCCATACCAAGGCCCGCGTAATTGGGACCGTTTTTGACGAAAATCGAACAATCCATCTCCCGGGCCATGCGGGAAAGATTGGCGATATTGCGGGAATGCATCGAGGCCGTATGGCGGAATCCTCTTTCACTCGCTTTGGCCAGATCGATACCTTCATCGGCGCATTTGACCGGCACCACCGGCATCACCGGCATCATCTGTTCGGTCCAGACCAGCGGGTGATTCTTGTCGGTCTCGACTACCAATAAGCGAACGTTGTCGCTTAAATTCAGGCCGATTTTGGCGGCTATATACGAGGCGCTTTTCCCAATGAGCGATTTATTGATCACCGCCGGTTTTCCGGGACCGTTGTTTTTTTCGAAAATCAGCCGCTCGAGCTGGGCGGCTTGCGATGTATTCAGAACGAAAGCGCCGCTTTCGGACATGGCATGAAGCAGGTCGATTGCTATCGATTCGACGGCGAAAGTCGTTTTCTCGTCGGTGCAGATAATATTGTTATCGAACGAAGCGCCGTTGACGATATCTTTTCCGGCTTTGGCGATATCGGCGGTTTCATCGACTACGACCGGCGGGTTGCCAGGGCCGGCGCAGATAGCCCGTTTGCCGCTGTGCATGGCAAAATGCACCACCGCCTCGCCGCCGGTGGCGACGATAAGTTTGACACCCGGATGCCGCATCAATTGTTGAGCGCTTTCGACGGTCGGTTCGGCGATCGCCGCCACCAGATTGGGCGGACCGCCGGCCGCAATTATCGCCTTATTCAGCAGAACGACGTTCTGAATCGAGACCTTTCGGGCGCCCGGGTGAACATTGAAAACGACGCCGTTGCCGGCGGCGACCATCCCTATAGTGTTGCAGATGATCGTCGAGGTCGGATTGGTTATGGGAGTGATGGCGGCGATCACTCCGAAGGGAGCCGGTTCGAAAAGCGACAATCCCCGGTCACCGGTGCGGGCGGTCGGATAGAGATCTTCGGTGCCCGGCGTTTTTTCGGTCACCAGCTTGTTTTTCAGGATTTTGTCCTCGACGCGCCCCAGGCCGGTTTCGGCGTGGGCCGATTCGGCCAGACTTGCGGCGTTATCCAGCATCGATTTTCTGATGGCGGCGATTATCTCATCGCGCTTGGCAAGCGGCAGCCGGCACAGTTCGCGTTGAGCGGCTGTTACGGCCTGAACCGCCGAATCGATATCGGCGAAAATCCCCTCGCCCAGATCGGGCAAGTCCCGCCCAGACGAATCCAGCCTGCGGGCAAGCGAAAGATGCTCAACCAGCCTGCGGGCTATCGCTTCGATCTGTTTTTCGTCGAGATTCGCCATCAGCCGTTTTCCGCCGATTGGATTTTTTGGCTTTTATTGAACGCAGACGAATCTATATTTCGCCCACGTTAGGTTCCTTTTGATTTTTCCGGTATTTCGTGACGCCGTCGATCTCCCAGCTGTCCACGATCGCCATCACCACCGCATCGCAGGGGCGTTTGTCGGTAATGCTGGTTTGGCGGGCCGACGAGCCGGTGGCGAACATCACTATTTCGCCGGCTCCGGCCCCGACGGCATCGACGGCCACCACCACGCCGCCGCTTTCCTTGCCGTCGCTATCGACCGGACGCAGCAGCAGAAACTTCACTCCCTCAAGGCTTTTCTCCTTGCGGGTGGAAACCACCGTCCCTATGACTTTCGCCAGAAGCATCTATTGTCTCCAATAACCGATTCGACCCGCCGATTCGACCGCAAGCCAACGGTTTTGCGAAGGACACCGGTTCGGAAAGCGAAAAATCAAAACGAGCCGAGCCTTCTCGGCAATAGCGGCCCGGTAAGGCCGGTTATTTTTTCGTTTGCTTTCCGGACTGCTCTTCGAATCCGGGGCCGCGGCCGAGCGGAATGACCGCATCGACATTCGAGTGCGGGCGGGCGATTATATGCATGGCCACGACCTCGCCGACTTTGGATGCGCCGGCATGGCCGGCCTCGCAGGCAGCTTTCACGGCCGCCACGTCACCCCTGATAATGGCCGTGACATAGCCGCCGCCCGTTTTTTCATAGCTGACCAATTCGACCTTGGCCGCCTTGACCATGGCATCGGCAGCCTCGACCATGGCCGCAAAACTCCGGCATTCTATCATGCCCAGTGCGTCTGCCATTTATTCAACCTCCGTACGATATGAGTAATTTCGTAATTCCCAACTATTCCCGCATCAATTCCTGCCATCGATCGCCGAGAGCAGGACTCATGCAAAATCACCTGGGCATGGTGCGCCCGGTGATTCCCTCGATCGCCCTGATGGCCGCCCGGTGTCCTACGTCGATATCTTTTTCCTCTCCGCCAAGGTAGATTCTGCCGAACGAACCGAAAGCCCTGACCTCAAGAATATTGATTTCGGCGGCTTTCTCCGCCTCGTTGGCGGCCAGGGCGGCATAGGCGGCCGGTTCGACCTCCATGACATAAAGCGTTTGCCCGGCGATTATCATGTTGCCGTGGCGCATGCGGTTGATAAGCTGAGTCTGGTGATCGTCGAGTCGTCTGATGACCTGGCTCGACAGCGTGCGCGGTTTCCAGCGGTCTTCCTCGCGTAGTTGCAGAGCCTCGAGGATCGCCTTGCCCGCCTGGCGGACATCGGCCTGAGATTCGGAATGGATTTCCAGCAAACCATAAAGCCTTTCGACGATTTGCATCCCCGGGGTAACCTTGGTCGATTTCAGGGCGATATCGGTGATGCGGTTGATTTCGATTCCGGGTGAAATTTCCACGTAGAGCGAGGCCATGCCGGCGATCGGCAAAAATCCCTGAGCGACGGTTCCCAGAAAGGCGGCATACTGGGGCTGAATGCTATCGAGGAAGACGTAAGCTCTCAAATCCGGCAAAATATTCTCCTGGTTTGGGGCAATTCAATACGACC
>CAZHVC010000049.1:0-8587 GCA_964535765.1 uncultured Ignavibacteria bacterium
ACATAAGGGATCGACAGCTCGCCGGCAAGTTTCCTTGCCTGTTCGACATGAACATCGTCGGCGACGACCCATTTAAGAGATGTTGGACTATTCTTCATAAGAGGATATGAAAACAGGCAGGCCTATAAGCCGAGTTCTGTGCCTCTCAAATCGAAACTTGAGAGCGGCGGCCATTCATCTAAGGCTCGGGCTTGCGCACGAGCTCAAGCGGCCTACCCGGAGATCAAGCGAGGCGGGCAACCTCATCTCTCCTGCTTGGCCTTTCTTACGGGTGGGGCTTGCCGTGCCTCCAGTGTCACCACCGGAGCGGTGGTCTCTTACACCACCATTTCACCATTGCCGATTGATAAAAGTCATCGGCTGTATCTTTTCTGTGGCGCTTTCCGTGCTCTTACGAGCCCCTCGCGTTACGAGGCACCCTGCCCTGGTAAGCTCGGACTTTCCTCCTGCGCCAACTGCCGCAGGCGGCCGCCCGGCCTGCCTTGTTAATTTTGGCCGGTGTTGCCGAATTGGACTCTTGGTACTACTCTGGCCTCCTCCGGCACCTCGAAATATTCTCGTGCCCGGAAATTGAACATTCCCGCCAACATATTTACCGGAAATCTCTTTATCGTGCTGTTATAATTCATGACCTGGTCGTTGTAGCGTTTTCTGGCAACATTTATCCGGTTTTCGGTTCCCGCCAGCTCATCCATCATTTTATTGAAACTTTCGTTCGCTTTCAATTGCGGATAATTTTCGGCTATCGCCAGAAGCCTTCCGAGAAATCCCGCAAGCTCGTTGGAGGTGGCCATCCTCTCGCCGACCGTCGGGGCGCCGGCAAGCCTGGCCCGGGCATCGGCGATTTTTTCGAACAGCTCGCGTTCATGCGTCGCATACCCCTCGACCGTGCTGACCAAATTGGGAATCAGATCGTTTCGCCTTAGAAGTTGGTTGTCGATTTCCGCCCAGGCTCCGTCTATCGCTTCATTTTGCTTGACCAGCGAGTTATAGGTAGTCAACAAATAACCCCCGATCAAAAGCACCAGAAATACGACGGCCGCCACGACCGCAATCGCAGTCAGACACCCTTTAGATAAAGCCATTTTCTGCTCCTCAGGGCAAGGTCTATGGTGCCCTTCTTGAATGATTATATATCACCCGGCGGGCGTATTGTCAAGTTATGATTGACGATTGTCCGGAGTCGATTGTGACCTGCGGCGGAGACCGGTTTGCACAATCGGGCAAGATTTACGGCCGAATTCGGACAATTAAAAAATCTCAATGCGTCCACTTTCCCATGGCTTGTCGATCCCCTCAATTCGATTTGCATTCCAGGCGTGGTGATCCGGCAAAGTTTCGTTGTCTCGGAATCAGCCAGCGATCGGGCCGACGAATCGACTCGGCCGTCATCCTCCGGCGCGATAATTCGGAGCCTCTTTGGTTATAATGATATTGTGAGGATGGCTTTCCCTCACGCCGGCTTGAGAGATTCTGATCATTTTCGCCGTATTTTGCAAGGTTTTGATATCTTTGGCGCCGCATATACCCATGCCGGCCTTCACTCCGCCGACCAACTGGAAAACCGAATCGGCCAACGGTCCCTTGAATGGAACGCGGCCGACCACACCCTCCGGGACAAGTTTGGACGAGCCCTCTTCCTGAAAATACCTATCGGCCGATCCCGAGAGCATGGCCTCGGTCGATCCCATACCTCGATAGACTTTGTAGGAACGCCCCTCGTAAAGGATCGTCTCGCCGGGGGCCTCTTCGGTGCCGGCGAAAAGCGAACCGATCATCACCGCATCGGCCCCGGCGGCCAGCGCCTTGGTGATGTCGCCGGAATAAGTGATACCGCCGTCGGCGATCAGCGGGATATCATGTTTGCCGGCGATTTCCCGGCAATCGAGAATGGCGGAAATCTGCGGCACGCCGGCGCCGGTCACCACGCGCGTCGTGCAAATCGATCCCGGACCGAGCCCTATTTTAACCGCATCGGCGCCGGCCTCGATCAAGCTTTTCGTCCCTTCGCCGGTGGCCACGTTGCCTCCGATCACGACCAGGTCCGGATAACGTTCCTTTATGGCCGCCACGGACTCGAGCACCCCTTTCGAATGACCGTGAGATGAATCGACCACGATGACGTCCACCTCCGATTCGGCCAGCGCGGCGACCCGATCCATCATTTCTCTATTGACGCCGACGGCCGCCCCTACCCGCAAACGGCCGCGGCTGTCCTTGCAGGCGTTGGGATACTGAATTTTTTTCATTATATCTTTAACCGTGATCATCCCTTTCAGCATCCCATCGGAATCGACAAGCGGCAGTTTTTCGATCCTGTGTTTATGCAGAATGTTCTTCGCCTTTTCGATATCGATTCCTTCTCTGGCGGTTATGAGATTGTCCCGGGTCATGACTTCCGAGACAGGTTGGTTTCTATCCTCCATGAAACGAAGATCGCGATTGGTAAGGATGCCGATCAACTTCCCTTTTTCGACGATCGGTATGCCGGAGATGGAATATTTCTCCATAACCGATAAAGCTTCACCGACACGGGCACCGGGCGGCAAAGTGATCGGATCGACGATCATGCCCGATTCGGAACGTTTGACTTTATCCACCTCCTCCGCCTGCCGCTCGATCGTCATATTTTTATGGATAATGCCCAAACCGCCTTCCCGTGCCAGCGCCATCGCCATAGGCGCCTCGGTAACCGTATCCATGGCCGCCGACAAAATCGGGATATTCAACCAGATCTCGCGGGCCAGCCGGGTTTGCAGGCAAACATCTTTGGGCAGCACCTCCGAATAGGCGGGCACCAGCAGAACGTCATCGAAAGTCAAGGTTTCCTGAAAATGCTCGATCATATAATTCCTCCCTATAAAAGCGCAGGAGCGACCGCCATTTTGGTTTTATTTGCCGATCGCTCCCGGACGAGACTATTCTATTTTAGGTTGCTCCTAACCGCCATTTTCCCCCTCCGGCCGAAGAAAGAAAACCGGATCCGCCGAATCGATCATTTTAATTGCTGTCTTCATCACTCCAGATAAGGATTCGGCCGCAACTATCGCAGGTGAAAATCTTGTCGCCTCTTCTGATTTCCTGCACCAATTGCGGGGGCACCTGCTTGAAACAACCGCCGCAGGCTCTTTTACGGATCTTGACGACGGCCATGCCGCCTTTGCCCTTGCGGATTCTTTCATACATGGATAGAGTGCGGCGGTCGATCGACTTTATCAGACCGCCCCTTTCTTTTTGCTTATTTTCGATTTTCGCTTCGAGCGTGCACATTTCCGCGGTGAGATTTTGCAAATGAATCGCGGTGCTGGATCGAGTTTCCTCAAGTTTGGCTTTGATTGCGGCCAGGTTTTCGGTGGCCTGTTCGATTATACCCATCAATTTCAGGATTTCGTCTTCGTTGTCGCTGATCTGGCGTTTTTTCGTATCGATTTCGGCGACGAGGGCATCGTATTCTTTATTCGTCTTGATGACCTTCATCTGTTTCTGAAATCGGGCGAGCTGTTCCTTATCCGATTCGATATCGAGTTCGAGTTGTTTTTGTTTTTTCTTGGCATCCAACAAGGTGGTTTCGGTTTCGGCCAGGCTTTTCTCGAGCGATTCAATCTCGTTATTGATATTGGCTATCATTTCGGGTAGATATACTTTGGAATGCTCCAGTTCGCCGATATCCTCATCGATTTTTTGAAGCTCCACCAATAAATTCAACACGTCTTGCATAATAATCCTCAAACGAAAAAGGGTGCGCTAAAAAAGGCGCACCCAAGGCTTATTGCATAATAGAAGGATGAAAAATTATCGGGCAAATCAATTGGGATTTTCATCCACCCTTGCTTCCTTCCGTTTTCAATGGTGGGCAATACAGGACTTGAACCTGTGACCTCTCGGATGTGAACCGAACGCTCTAACCAGCTGAGCTAATTGCCCTTTTAACTGGGCCCACCAGGGCTCGAACCTGGGACCCAGTGATTATGAGTCACTTGCTCTGACCGACTGAGCTATGGGCCCAGACCCGCAGTCATTAATATTAATATTCTACGTTCATCAAGTCAATCGATTTCTTGGGCATGCCAAGCATCGATTCCCGCATTTCAACGGTATCCCTTCGCCATTGATTATAAATTCTATCCAGAGGCCGCTGGTTTCCCGAAGCGAAAATGCCGGCTCGAAAGGATTTCGAGGCCCGCCGGTGCAGCGAGCAAATATGAAACGATTGTCTTCTTAGGTCGGTTCGAAAAGAATGACGTTCGGCTATTTAACCGCGCCCGATACGGTTTTTCGCAGGTATAGCGGAAAATGTCGGCGTGAAAGCTTTTTCCGAAGAATACAGCGGCTGCGCGAAAGCCGCGATCTGATCGTCCCCATCGGCGCACCGCAGCGACGGGAAATATCCTCGTACGACAGGCCGCGAAGATCGGACAGAATCACGGTATTTCGATAATCATCGGGAAGGCTCATCAGCGCCTCCAAGACGGCGTCGCTGACGCCGTAAAACAACAGGCTTCGGTCATCATAGACTTCGAAATCATGATGGTTATGTATATCGACCGCAGCAAACTGCGCATCTTCGGCCATCTCCTCTTGAGGATGCCTTTTCCAGTAGTTATATTGATTGATATAGGTATTGATCAAAATCCTCGAAAGCCAGGCAAGACAATTCGTTCCCGGACGGAACAAGCCATACCCAACCAGGGCTTTCAAATAGGTTTCTTGAACCAGATCATCGGCGCGGTTGCAATCATGAGTCAAAGATAAAGCCAAATTGAACAGATATTCGCGATGGCCTATGACCATCTTATCGAAATCAACCCTCGAGTTTTCCGCATAAGCAGCGTTCATTACCACTCCAGAAGCGTCTGCTTTTTGTTTTCAAAGAAGGGGGCCGTCTTTTCTTTTCGACAGCCCCCACCCAAAGTAACTGAGGGGAGAGAAGCAAACTGCTTTATTTCAAAGCAACAGGCATGCCAAATCCGAAAAAAGTGATGGTTCCGCCTAAGTCATTAAATATCAATATATTATATTGGCATTAAGTTGACCATCCCGGAAGCTGCCGGCGGCTATAGTTGATAATTATAACACTTATCGATCGGGGATTTGGCCGGGAAAACCAACGGGGAATCCATAAAGCCGCAGAAGATTCTCGTTTGCGACAACAAAGAACGGTATAACCATTTGATCAGCAAGCGATTACGATATCGAGGCTCAACCGGCCGGCCGGCAATTGAAATAAATATCTTAAATCAGGATAAGCGAAACCGTCTAAAAAAGTCGGTCACATGGTTGATAATTGTAACAGTTATATCGGTCTATTTCCCTGAAAATGATTCCGGCCTAATTGCATTTGATCATGATCATCGTTAGATCGTCCAACTGATGGGCCGGGTCTTTGAAATTATTGATTTCCGTAACAATCGTTTCTAAAGTCATTGTCGCATTGCATGACAACTTATCGATAACAATCTTCTTCAATCTCTCTATGCCGAATTCCTCACCGGCGGTGTTTCGAGCCTCGGTGACGCCGTCGGTGTAAAGCAGCAAACATTCACCTGATCCCATGTGGACGGACGATTCCACATAGCTGGAACCGGAAAACATGCCGATCGCATATCCGCCTTCGGTCAATTCTATGACGGTGCCGTCGCGTCTTACCAAAAGCGGCGGCGGATGTCCGGCGTTCGAGTAGGTGAAGATATGGTTGGCGATATCCAACACGCCATACACGGCGGTCACGTAGTTTTGGCGTTCGATCGATTCATAAAGTAATTCGTTGACTTTCGAAAGTATCGTGCGGATGGCGAAATTGTTGCGGATTTCCGCCTTGAGGGAGGCTCGAAACGTGGCCATTATCAAAGCGGCGCCCATTCCTTTGCCCGAAACATCGCCGATCGCTATTCCGAGTTGATTTTCCACGATTTTTATGAAATCGTAATAATCTCCACCCACCGCTTCAGACGGAATATTCAAGCCCGCTATATCGTAACCCTCGATCAGCGGCTGGCCTTTGGGCAAAAAAGTCTGCTGTATTCGTCTGGCTATTTTCAGCTCGTCGGCCAGCGATTTTTGATCCATCATCTGCTGGTAAAGCAAAGCCCTTTCCAGAGAAACTGCGGCCTGGCTGGCAAACATCTCCAATAGCGCAAGATCATCGTCGGTGTAGGCATTCAGACGATTCGATTCGACGTTGAAAACGCCGATCACCCGATCGCGCGATATTATCGGAACCGCCAGTTCACTTCGCGTATCGGGCAATAACGGGACATAATGGCTGTCTTTGGTAACATCGTTGATCAGCATCGATTTTCCGGTTTTGGCCACCCAACCGGTTATCCCTTCGCCAATTTTCATCGTCAGCCGGTTCTGGTTTTCGGAGGTGATGCCGATAGAGACCACTTCCTTGATCGCCCCATCGTTGGGATCGACCAGATAGATCGTGGTTAAAGTGGCACTCGCCAGAATCGTAACCTGTTCGGCGATCAATTCGAGGATTTCTCTTAATTCCAATTTTCCGGAAAGCAATTTGCCGATTTCATAAAGGCTTTGCGATTCGATGTTTTTGCGGCGAAGGCTGGCGATAAGATCGGCATTGGCCAAAGCCAGAGCGATCTGCTCACTCAAAGCCATCATTATTTCCAGATCGTCTTCGTCGAATACCCCTCCTCCCCTCTTGTTGGCTACTCCAATCACTCCGAGAAGCGATTCCTTGTTTTTTATGGGAACCGCCACTAAATTTCCGGCATCGATCGTCAGCCGCCGGTTGAGAAATGTCCGCACCGGCTCGTCCGATTTCAAATCGTTGATAACCAACGGGCGACCGGCCATGAAAAGGCGTTGGGAGACTTCCGACTCCGGTTCGGCGTCAACCGCTTTCATCTGCTTATCGATATCCTCCACATAGACGAATAACTCCGGCCTTGAGACGTTGTTTTTCAGATAGATCAGCGAGGCCTCGGCTTTGAGATAGCGAGTGAGGATACTCAAGATATTGCCGAGCAGCGTTTGAATTTCAAGATCGGAATTGAGAATATGGGAGGCCTCGATCAATAGCCTTTCGAATGTTCCCGCCGAACCGGGTGAACAATTATGATTCTGCGCTTCGGGCATCGTTCGATTCAAGTGCGAAAAAGAACGCTCTCTTTTTCAAACATCCGATGAGTAACGAAAATGGCGAATGCCGCATAAACCAGCGCCGAGATGAAAATGACGGTTATGTGCAACGAATTGAAATTTCCGAGCAAGACTTCTTTTATAGCCAGGCAAACGTTCACCAGCGGCACAAAGGCAAGTTTGATATCCAGCTCGACGCCGGGGATGAAGCTGACCAAGGCCGGCAATATCACCACCATCATCAGGGGGGAAACATAGCTTTGCGCTTCTTTATACGATTTGGCGAAAATCGAAATCGCCATGAGCAGCGCCGAAAAAAGGCAGGCGGTCGGAATCATCAGCAACAGGATAGTCAAAATCATCGGCGGAGTGATATTGAGGGCGATTTTATCCCCGAATGAACCGATCGACATCACCCCGTAGATCATGGTGATTGTCATGCTGGAAATGGACAGAATCGAGGAAACCAGCGAGGTAGTCAGGATCGTCAGGAATTTACCCGAGGCGAGTTGCCAGCGGGGAATCGGGCTGGCCAGAATCGTTTCCAGCGTGCCCCGTTCCTTTTCTCCGGCGGTCAGATCGATGGCTGTGTACATTGCGCCCACCATGCCGAGGATCACAATTATATAGGGAAGAAACATGGCCAATATGAAGCCGCCCATCTTTTCTTTGGGGGCCACGTTATCGGTGGTCGTCCGGAACGGTCGGATGAAATCGGCCGGGATGTTTTTTTCGGCGAGCCTTTTTTGCAAAATAGATTTCTCGAATTCGCTCAATATCCCCTTTATCTTCTCTTTGGCGAATTCCGATTTCGTCTCGGCGGCGTCGTAATATACCGTCACCTCGGCGCTGTCGAAACCGGCAATTCGCTCTTAGAAACCAGGAGCGACCACCACCGCCGCCTTTATCGATTTACCAAGTATGGCCTGGGCCACCGAGTCGATCGGCAGGTTCCAGTCCGTCGCCAGCTCAACTTCCGACGACGTATCGAGAACCGCATACAACGTAGGCGCATACTCGCGGCCGATAAATAACACGCGTTGCTTTTCCTCCTGGGTCTTTTGAAGCATATGCGAGACAAACGAGCTGAAACCGACCGTGATCAGGGGAAATACCATGATCGGCACCACGATCATCGAAATAATCGTGCGCCGGTCACGAATCGTATCGAGCAGTTCTTTGGAATAGACGATCCCGATATTACGCAGCATGGTTACCTTCCGTCAAAGCCACGAAAGCATCGTCCAAATCGGCATATCCCGCAATCGATTTCAGCTCATCGGGAGTGCCGACGGCGATAATCCTGCCGCGATGAATTATGCCGATCTTATCGCACAGCTTTTCGGCCTCGTGCATCACATGAGTGGAGAAAATAATCGCCTTCCCCCGGCTTTTTTCGGTCTTGATGAAATCGACCACGGCCCGGCTGGTGATCACATCCAGGCCGATCGTTGGTTCGTCGAGCAGTATCGCCAGGGGATCGTGG
>CAZHVC010000050.1:0-8486 GCA_964535765.1 uncultured Ignavibacteria bacterium
CGAATCAAGCTCATTTTGAACACCGCTTGATTTCCTGCGGCCGGAAAACAACAAGATCAGGAAAAATACGATGACGGTCAGGGCGACGGCTATCGCCATAAGCTTGAATAACCTATTACTTGAATTCATCAATCGTTCCCCCGTCAAATCGCCGCGGCAGAGACCCGCAACTGCACTGTAACACATTATAGAATAGCCGCGTGCAGCGTTCAACCGTTAACTTCGCCGCAAAAAGCGACCGGTGACAATTGCTTTCGACGGCGATTTCGCCCGATTGCCAGCCCTCGCCGCCGGATCGTTATAATTTGGGGTTGCGCTCCAATCCGGCTTTCAAAGCCGCATCGATTCTGGCTTTCGATTCCTCGTAATGGCTCCGCGTAAAAGTATCCAGGGTGGTCGTGGCCAGAGCGGGAACGATTCCGCGCTGAATTTGAACAAGATCGCGCCTTGCCAGAGCCCTTGCATCTTCCGGCAATCCCGGCTGTTTTTCTATAAGCATAGCGATCAATTTATCGATATGGTAACGTTGAATGGCCCGGCGATGGCTGTTGACGTTCGAGAGCGAAGCCAGTTCCGTCCAGAGCATCCGCCGTAAATCGCTAAACATATCGGCCATCGAATACCCCGGCTCGCCGGGCGCCCGATGCAACTCCCCGTCCTGCAGCCGCGCCAAAGCGACCGGATTGAGCAAACGGTCTATAGGCTCTTTCTGGATCGCGAATATGACATCGTGTACCGGGTAGTCAATTCTATTGGCCCGGCCTGCCGACCAGCCGAAATCCTCGAGTCTTTCCGGCTGAAGTTTGTTCAAAAGCGACGGCGGGAAGACAAAGGCGTCGGGGGCGAAAATATGATCCCGCAAAAACGCCATAGCCCGTTTCTGGGTGGCGCTGTCCACCGGTCGGAACGGTTGGGAGCCTCCCGTATCGCCAACGTGATTGTTATGGCGGTATATTCCGCCCACGAATCGGGGCACGATTTCAGCCGCCTGATAGTAGTAGCGGAAACCGCGCTGAAAAGCCGCCAGCAATCTTTGATAACGCGCCCCCGGCACTTCAAATTTGGTTTCGATGTTTTTCCAAAGTTCTTTGCTCAAGGCGATCTGATCGGTAAAGTAGGCGATCGGATCGGAAGTCAAATCGAACTGGCTGCAAAGGGGATCGATTCCTCTCATGGAATTGCCGAAATTGTCTTCATCGGTGCCGTAGGCCAAAAGCGGGTCGCCGCTGCGCGAGGCAATCAAGGCGAGCGAGTCTCTTTCCGCTTCGGGCGAATCGGCATTGAATTGTCGATAACCATACTCGATAGCCCAGTAATCGTACGTGCCCGGCCCGAGATGATAGAATGCCGCTTGCGGTTTGCCGAGAGGAGCCAAATTGACCGGATTATAATCCATAACCGAACCGCTGACCCCCAACGTGTTTACCAAATTCGTATCGAGCCTTTCGACATTGCCTCTGATGCTCGACGCTTTGAAATTATGCCTCAAACCGAGCGTATGACCGACCTCGTGCATCACCAGATCGGTTACATATTCGCGCACGAACCTCTGGGTCAATTCCGGCTTTCCGACTAAATCGTCTCTGGCCAGAAGCAGGCTGTAGGCGACCGCCGCATGCTCGGCGGATTCTCTCGAATAGTTGCAACGGCGGTCGGCAAACGGGGTAAGATGATCTTCGAATTCTTCACCCGATCGCCCTTTCAACGGCTCGACGACATATTCCGAGAAACTATACATATAGCGGATGAAATCGGCGCAGATCCTGATATCGGCATCGTAAATCTGTCCGGTGAACGGATTTGCCCGCGACGGCCCGACCGCGTAGGTTCCCCCGGGATAAATAACCCAGCGGATAGTATTGTATCTGATATCCGCGGGATCCCAGGAAGCCGTATCCGGCATCTGCTTTACGACGATGGCGTTCCTGAAACCTATCTTCTCGAACGCCTTGTTCCATAGCAGAACCCCTTCCTCAACATACGGACGATATTCGGGCGGTATGGTGTTTTCCAGCCAGAATACGATCGGCTCGACAGGAGGGGAAACGGCTGAATCGGGAAAAGCCTTTTTCAAGTGCCAGCGATTGATATATCTGACATAAGGGGTCTCCCGGTCGAGATCGGAATAATCCTGATAGACCGTCTGGAAATAGCCTACCCGTTCATCGGCCAATCGCGGCACATAGTCGGTCACCGGCAACGCCGACAACGAAAAGTGATAAGTATGCATCATGCTGTAAGGACTGGGGAAACTCTGGGCATCGTTCGGCTTGTTGGTTTTATAATGACAGACAACATCGATTTCGCTGTTCAGTGGAAACGATTTTATGGTTCCGAAATAGGAATTATCCTTGTCGAAATTATATTCGAGTTGACGTTGCTTGCCCAGGAAATAACCGAGATTGGTGAGATCCTGGATGAAAAAGCCGGCCGGATTCACCAGAACCGCGCCGTCTTCCTTTCGGGGCTGGCTTTCGATTTTGCTCACCCCGAACAGCGAATGGCTGACGCCGCGGTCGATAGCCCGGTATAAAGCCGCCGTGCTGTCGGCCCTGAACCTGGTATTCACCGTAAGCATCTGCACGTTTTGCCCCACCCTTTTGAATTTGAACGGAAAATCGCCCAGGTCGGCGCCGTTGTCGTAATAGGTTCCGTCACCCGAAGATCTGGTCATGCTGCAAAGGTACAGCGAATCGAATTGGGCGGGTTTGATCTCCATGAACACTTTGCCTTCGTCTTTTTTCAAATAAAAGGTAAAAATACCTTCCACCCTGGCGAAGTCTTTTATGACCGTTTCGAAAGGTTTACCCTCCGCTTTCGAGGGTTCTTCCGACTTGGGCTTTTCCTTGGCCAGAGCGAAATCGACCTGACCGGCCAGAAGACCGGTTGCCAGAATAAGACCCAGGCCCAATCTGAATGCTTTCATGTATCCTCCATAATTAATCGGTTTTCGCTTTTCGGGATATTCCCGCTCATGTCTGGAATAGATAATAAGCCTTATGTCAAATATCAAACCCTAAATAAATTTGGTAAATTCAGCGATTATACATTAGATAAACATGACTGACACGATTCCGGTTCGATTCTTCGAATATGTCTGCCCAACCAAGGCAATCGTTGACAAAGCATGGCTTGGCTGATAAATTGCCGCTGATGTCGAAAAAGATGTATTATCACCATAAAGGAGCATAAACATATGGCGGCCGACAAATTTGCGTTGGAAGGACTCAACAAAGGCATACAAGCCGAATTGGCGGCTTACGTGTTCTATAACAAATGTATAAAGATAGTCGGCGATGATCAGCTTAAAACGACGTTGCGGACGCTGGCTCATGAGGAAAAAGAACATTACCGGATCCTCGAGGGTCAATACGACAGTCTGGTGAGATCGGAGATGTGGGTTACCTATAACGATATTCTCAAACGGCCGGGCCTGCCGGATATCGACGAGAAAATGGAGGGCGTGCACGACGAATTGATCGACGGCGTATCGGAATCGTCCACGCCGCGTCAGGTGTTCGAAATCGCCCTGATTCTGGAGGAAAGAGCCCGCAATCTCTACGCGGAACTGGCCAAAAAGACGACCGATCCGAAAGGGCGGGAAACCTACGAATATTTGGTCAAATTCGAGGCCAGCCATATAGCCAAAATCAACAGACTGATGGAAGGTGTCAAATAGGTGTGTGAAGGAGTTCGTCGCTTAAGGAGTGAGGTTATGATAAGTATGAAAAAAAGCGTTGATTCATTTCAGACGATCGATGTGTTGAAAACCACCAAAGGGGATATCAAATATTACAGCCTCAAGAAACTGGCGAAGCGTTTGAACATAAATTTAAGCCGTTTACCCTATTCGGTTAAAATCCTTCTCGAAGCATTGGTGCGCGCCGAGAGTGGCAAAGACGTAAGAAAAGACGATATCATGAAACTCGCCGGTTACGACCCGAAAAATCCACCTATCAGCGAGATTCCGTTCAAGCCGGCCCGGGTGCTGCTTCAGGATTTCACCGGCGTTCCCTGTGTGGTGGATCTGGCGGCGATGCGAGCGGCGATGGCTAAATTGGGCGGCGATCCCCAGAAAATAAACCCTCAGGTCCCGGTCGATCTGGTGATAGATCACAGCGTCAGCGTCGATTTCTACAATTCTCCTGAGGCGATGGCCGAAAACTCCCGGCTCGAATTCGAACGCAATCGCGAACGTTACGAGTTTCTGCGCTGGGGACAGCAGTTTTTGAAAAACCTACGGATAATTCCACCGGCAAGCGGAATCTGCCATCAGGTGAATCTCGAATATCTGGCCTGCGTCGTGCAGGTAGTTAAAGCGGCCGATGGTGATTTCGCCTTCCCCGATTCACTGGTCGGTACCGATTCTCACACGACTATGATCAACGGGCTGGGCGTGCTCGGCTGGGGAGTGGGCGGAATCGAGGCCGAGGCGGTCATGTTGGGTCAGCCTACTTACATGCTCGCTCCCGAGGTCATAGGATTCAAGCTTTTCGGGGAGATATCTCAGGGAATCACCGCCACCGACATGGTGTTGGCAATTACCCAGATATTGCGCAAAAAGGGGGTGGTCGGCAAATTCGTCGAATTCACCGGTCCCGGTCTGGCCAAGATGAGTGTTCCCGATCGGGCCACTATTGCCAATATGGCCCCGGAATACGGGGCGACAATGGGGTTTTTCCCGGTCGACGATCAGACTCTTCAATATTTGCAAATGACCGGCAGATCGGCGGAAACGGTTGAAATAGTGGAAAAATACTGCAAAGAGCAGGGCATTTTCCGCACCGACGGCGCGCCTGAACCTGAATTCAAGGAAATAATCGAGCTGGACCTGTCCACAATCAAGCCGGGTATCGCCGGGCCGAAGCGGCCGCAGGATCGCTTGAATCTTTCGGAGGTGAAAGCGAACTGGCGAAAAATTCTGACAACTCCGGTGGATCAGCAGGGTTTTGGCCTGAGCCCGGAGGCGGTCAACACCAAATATCCGGTGACCGGAAGGGATGGCCAACCGACCGAACTGAAAAACGGCGATGTGGTCATTGCCGCAATTACCAGCTGCACGAACACCAGCAATCCTTCGGTCATGATCGCAGCCGGTTTATTGGCCAAGAAAGCTGTTGAATGCGGATTGGAATCAAAGCCGTTCGTGAAAACAAGCCTGGCTCCGGGATCACGGGTAGTGACCCGATATCTCGAAAGCTCAGGACTTTCGACCTACCTCGAAAAACTGGGTTTCTACAACGTCGGCTACGGCTGCACGACCTGTATCGGCAACAGCGGCCCGCTGGCCGAATCGATTTCGCAGGCCGTGGCGACCGGGAAAATGGTGGTGGCCAGCGTGCTTTCCGGCAATCGCAATTTCGAGGGCAGGGTTCATCCGGATACCCGCGCCAATTACCTTGCCTCTCCCCCTCTGGTGGTGGCTTACGCCATCGCCGGAACGGTTGATATTGACCTTACAACGGAGTCGCTCGGCAGAAACGCCGCCGGAAAAGAGATTTTCTTGAAAGACATCTGGCCGACCGAGCGCGAAATCGCCGAATATCTGGGAAAAGCGATCGGCGCCGATGTTTACAGCAAGACCTACTCGAATATCGAAAGGGCCAACCAGCTCTGGAACGATATCCCGCTGAAAGGGGGCGTTCTTTATGATTGGAACGAAAACAGCACCTACATTCAGCAACCGCCTTTTTTCGTGAACATGCAAAGGGAACCGGGCAAAATAGCGCCGATAAAGAACGCTCGCGTTTTGGTGAAAGTCGGGAACAGCGTCACCACCGATCATATCAGCCCGGCCGGTTCGATCTCCCAAAAAAGCCCAGCCGGCCAATATCTCATAAGTTTGGGAGTAAGCCCGAAAGATTTCAATTCCTACGGTTCGCGCCGCGGCAATGACAAAATTATGACCCGCGGCACTTTCGCCAACATCCGGCTCAAAAACCAGCTTGCCCCCGGCACCGAGGGCGGCTGGACCACCCATTTCCCATCGAACGAGGTGGTCTCAATCTATGAGGCCTCTTTGCGCTATAAGGCGGAAAATATCCCGACCATCGTGCTTGCCGGCAACGATTACGGCATGGGATCGAGCCGCGATTGGGCCGCCAAAGGACCGTATCTGCTCGGAATCAAAGCGGTGATCGCCGAATCTTTCGAACGGATACATAGGAGCAATCTGGTCGGCATGGGAATATTGCCGCTGCAATTCGAAAGCGGTCAAAACGCCGCCTCTTTGGGATTGACAGGAAAAGAGGTATTCCAAATCGAAATCGATGATAACTTGAAACCGTTGCAGAAAGTGAGCGTCGTTTATGCCGACGACGACGGCAAAAAGGGAAGGTTCGAGACGATCTGCCGGATTGATACCCCGATCGAAATCGAGTATTACCGGCACGGCGGAATACTGCAATTCGTATTGAGAAACATTCTTGGCGGGCAATAATCGACCGCTGCTTATACAACGGGCGATGATTCGGACGAATCGTCGAGATCGATCTTGACAGCGATGAAATTGCAAGATGGCTGAATCGAATGGAAACTTCAAATATGCCGTGCTGGGCGCAGGGTTAATGGGGCGCGCCGCGGCTTACGACCTGTTACGTCATCAGGACACCGAAACGGTGCTGCTTGCCGACAGCAACCGGCAGGCGCTGGCCGAGTGCCGAACGTTTCTGGCCGACGAAAGGCTGGAGACCGTGGTTGTCGAGGCAACCGACCGGGATCAGGTGGCCGCCTTGCTTGCTCGAGTCGATTGCGCAATCGCCGCCATGCACTACGACCTCAATCTCGAATTCACCCGGCTGGCGATAAGGCTCGGCAAAAATCTGTGCGATATGGGCGGCAACAGCCGGATAGTCGACAAGCAGATTGAATTGAACGAGTCGGCAAAGAATGCGGGTGTATCGATCATCCCTGATTGCGGCCTGGCTCCGGGTATGGTTTCCGTGCTGGTGCGATGGGGAGTAGAAAGGTACGATTGGGCGGATACGGTGCGGATCCGGGTCGGCGGCCTGCCGCAAAAACCGGAGGGCACGTTGAAATACGGCCGGCTTTTTTCCGTCGAGGGCCTGATAAACGAATATATCGAACCGGTCCGCCGACTGCGAAACGGCCGAATAGAAATTATCGAACCGCTGAGCGAAATCGAGCAAATCGTATTTCCGCCGCCATTCGGGGAACTCGAAGCTTTCACGACTTCCGGAGGAACATCGACTCTTGTTGACACCTACCAGGGTCGATTGAAAGAGCTGGATTATAAGACGATTCGTTATCCCGGCCATTGCCTGGCGGTGCGGGCGATGCTGGAACTCGGGCTGTTTTCCAGCGAGCCGATAAAGATCGGCCCTACTGAAACTATTCCGCGAAAACTGACGGCCGCCTTGATCGAAAAGAATATTCCATTGTGTCACGAAGACGTAACTCTGGTGAGAATCGATTTCAGCGGCAACGGCAACAATCATTCGCTGACCATAATTGACCGCGCAACAACTGTTCCGAAAATGACCTCGATGATGCGTATGACCGCCTTTCCGGCGGCCATAATCTCCCGCATGCAAGCTCTGGGGAAAATCGAAGCTTACGGCGTATTGCCTCAGGAAAAATGCGTGCCGGTTGCCGCATTTTTACATGAACTTGCCGCCCGGGGGATAATCGTAGAGGGCGTTTCCTGAACCGGTCTCGACGAAATCCTTTGGGGCAGCCGGAACCCGGGTAACCCGGATGAAGTAATTATCTGCAAAAGATAAACACGATGCCCTGCAAAGATATTACGGAAATTCTGAAATTGCGCTTGGACGACCACGGCCGTTTATCGACTTATTCTTTGGCCAAGGTTACCTGCGGCGGATCGGTAGGTCAGGAGGATTTGCTCGTCCCGTTCGTGAAAGGGATGCATATCAACGAATTGGCCGAGTTGTCCCCACATGAATTCATCGTCGGGCAAGCCGCCGATGACGATCTGACTTCGTTTCTGTATTTCAAGCATATCAAAGCCTTATCTCGGGGGATCCGCGCCTTAACCGGCGCCATTTCGGCTTCGGCGAACGATTCTACGGCGATCGAATCGATATCTTATGACGGTCAGGAGCTGGAAGTCAGCGCAATCCTGAAATCTACTCTGAACACGGACGATATAAAACCCTGCGGCTGCGGCTGAAAGAAATGATTTTCCGTCGGTCGGCGGAATTAGCCTACCATTAATCACCAGATACCGAGCACATCTTTGGCGTAGGGGGATGCCATCTCCGAGGGGTTCCATGGTGGTTCCCAGACCACGTTGACTTCCGCTCGGGTGACGCCCTCGACCTCTAAGGCGGCTTTCTGCACCTGGGCGACAAGTTGAGGCCCGTAAGGGCAGTAGGGAGTCGTCAAGGTCATGGCGATCCTGACCAAGCCGACGTCGAGAATTTCGATATCGTAGATCAAACCCAGGTCCACCACACACAATCCTATTTCAGGATCTTTGACAGACGCGATCTTTTGGCGGATTG
>CAZHVC010000051.1:0-8450 GCA_964535765.1 uncultured Ignavibacteria bacterium
ACCGTAATGAAGAAAATTGCTGTTCTGATGATGCTGGCCCTGATGTTGGCGGTATTATTCACCGGCTGTCCCAAGAAGCAGCCACCGCCGCCGCCACCGCCACCGCCGCCCGTTGCCGATACAACTACACCGCCACCGCCGCCACCGCCGCCACCGCCGCCGGCCAAGCTGGAACTTACGACGATACATTTCGACTTCGACAAGTACAACCTACGGCCGGATGCAATGGATATTATGGCGCAAAACGCCGCGGCGTTGCAGGAAAGGTCAACGGCCGTCGTGAGAATAGAAGGTCATTGCGACGAACGCGGTTCGGATGCATATAATATGGCGCTTGGCGAAAAACGGGCCGCTACCGCCAGAGATTATTTGATAAAATACGGCATCGCCCCCGATCGGCTGTCGATTATAAGTTTCGGTGAATCGAGACCTGTGGCTATTGGCAGCAACGAGGATGCCTGGGCGCAGAATCGCCGGGCTGAATTCAATGTAATCTCCGAGTAGAAGGCTGCGCGAATTCTCAGACGAGGTTTTGAACTGAGCCCGGGTCAACCGTGAATCGGTTTCGCCACGGAAGTTGATTTGCCGCCGTTTTGATGCGCGGTGACCGGAAAACGTCCATAATGGGGACACGCAAGCCGTGTCCCCTTTTCGCTTAAGAAACGTATCGCGAACTTTGCCGGCGGCTATGGAGTAAAAAATAACGATGAAACGATCTCTTGTTATTTATTCGTTGGCGCTTTTGTTTTTAAGCGGATGCGCAACCCACCGCCAGATGTCCAATGTCCGGTTGAAGCTTGACGAACTGGCTTCGGAACAGCAGGAAATCAAGACGATGGTGGTCAGGCTCGATTCGCTGATGGCCGAACAGGCGGCTGGCTCGCGCCGTCTGATTGCCGAATTCAACAGCGGCATGCAGGAACTCCAGCTGAAAATGTCGCAGGTTGAATCGAGGCTGGCCGACGCCGGGGCGCTGGTGAACCAGGCGGTCGAAAAGATCGAAACGAAAGCGACGCCGGCAGTGGGATCGGATACCGCACAAACCGGCAATATCGATGCCGACAGGCTTTATCGGGCAGCTTATCTCGACCTAACGCGCGGCGATTATAAGATGGCCGTAAAAGGATTCGAAGAATTCCTCGCCCGCTACCCGAATACGGCGCGTTCGGATAATGCGCTCTACTGGATCGGAGAATGCCATTATACCCAGAAAGATTATGCCAAAAGTCAATCAACCTACGAACGTTTGCTGAAAGAATATCCCGATTCGGAAAAACTGGCTGCGGCGAAATATAAGCTTGGGATGTCGCTTTATAATCAGAAATTAAGAACAAAGGCCAAGCAGTATTTTCAAGACGTGGTGAAAGATTATCCGGGTACGGACGAGGCTAAACAAGCGGCCGATATGCTGGCGCGATATTGATTTGGGTCATGCGGCCCATGCGGCCGTTGACCGCCCGATCTTGATTCGATACCATCGCCTTTCCGGCGATGCTTGCTCCGGATGATTCGAGGTCTCCGAGACGTTGTTTTCCGAAGACAGGAAAGACCACAGTCCAATACATAGCTCGTTCGGCCGCGACAACGAATGATCCATTCGGTTTTCCGGAAATCCCCTGGTGTCGCAAATCCGAAAAAAGATTTCGGAATCTGCCGGGTTTGCCGGCGTTTTGGGGATTCTCGGGTTGAAAATTAGTCAGCTGGACCAGACGAACAAATGGCGATTGCCGGCGGAGACCCGAGCGATCGCCTGAATGCCCAACATCATTTCATCAGAATCGCCTGGATCCGTTCCGCCAGCCGCAACCAGGCGGCCGATTCAGCCTGCCGATCAAGACTCCGACAGTAAATCACCCGAGAGTTGACGACACGCTGAATCTGGCCGAGCACGATTTTGGCTCGCTTGTCAACCAGCTGGCTTCCATCCTCCCAGGCCGAGATATCGATGACCGACGTATCCGAGGGGATGTATCGAACGCTGTCCGCCAGCAAAAATAACGATCCCGCAGGCAGATATACCTTTTGAAATTCAAAAAACTGGCCGCCGATGAAATTTGTATAAATCGGCCGCTTTGCCTTATTGCTTTCGATAACCGCCTTGATCAGAGCAACCAGCGAATTGGTAAGCGCGGTTCCATCATAACGGCCGCCTGATTCGAACGGTTTCAGCAATTGCAGAAACTTGTCGGCCTGTTTCCGGCAATTGGCCATGATATCCGGATGGTAACGAAAAAGAAAATCTATATACCATGATCGTCGCAGCAGCTCCTTGTCGATCAAGACAACGTCAGGTCTCTTGTTCTCGATATAACGGTAATAGAGCCAGGGCGAATAAATATCCCAGTTTTCGATAAACACGACCGCTTGTTCGGGACACGAATCAAGTATGTTGTTCACCCCGCTTTCGGCCAGACGATCGCCGCTTCTGTCTTGATTCCGCACGCCGGAAATAAAACCCCAAATGCACATCGCCGAACCGATGAGTAAGGCCATGCCCAGATGGACAATCCTGGCCGGATTTCCTGAAAATAAGCGCCCGACCATTTCGGCCATGACGGCGATTCCATAGGCGATGAGTATGGCAAAGGCTGCGAAAGCCAGTAGGTAATAGGAGTCGATATCTATGATCTCATAGTTGGAACTGTAAAGAACATCGGCGGCGATGATCAAAACGGCCACTATGGCAATGCGCCGATTTTTGCGAAATGAACCGATTGCACCTACTGCCGCCAGCAATAATCCTACCGGGCCGATCTGCTCGAAAATCAACTTGCCGAAATACGTTACACCCTTGGCCATATGGTCGATCGAATTGAACATCCAAACTCGATATTGCCATCCCGAAATATGATTGATAAATCCCTGCCAGGTTGCCGGGTTGCTCCAATTCAAAAAAGGTTTGTGAACCGAACGTATCGGCAGGTAAAGATAGGTTGTAAATGCGAGCGCTCCGAAAAGCGAGGAAATGAGAATCCTTTTTCTGTTTTCGCGGGAAAATGCGCCTCCGCTCCAGAGCGCATAAACGATCGCCGGCAGCAAAAATATGGAACTCAAATGAGATCCAAGCGACAAACCCCAGAAATAAAACAAGCCATTAAGGTGGGTGACTTTTTTCCGTTCGACAAACGATGCCGCAAAAAAAAGCGTCAGCAGATTCAAAAGCAATGTCAAGCCATAGACTTCGTTGGTTACTCCCTGTGACCACCAAACCGGAGTCAGGGAAATAGACAGCGCCGCGGCGACCGCCGCAATCCGGAAATGCAACCCCGATTTCCCTTGAATCATACGATTGATCAAGAAATGAAGGCAGCCAGCGGCCGCTGCGGCAATCAAGACCGAAAGCAAATTACAGCTTCTGATGGCCGTCAGGCCCGATATGAACACGGCCAGACGGCCAAGGCAAATATACAATGGGTATCCGGTGGGATGGGCGATGCCCAAAGTGGCGCAATCGGCCGCCAGTTCACCGGAATCGATATAGGTTACGCCGGGGGCCGATGTCAGGTAATAAATTACAGCGGCAAGGAAAGAAATCCCCGCCGCCGGAATGATTGCCTGGCGCATCATAGCAAATCTGATTCGGCTCTAAGTTGGGGCTTGGCTAAAACGGCAGATCCTCGTCCTCGCCGGTGGTATCCGGAGGTGCTTCAGGGATTTCCTGAGCTGCACCCCCCGTTTCGGGACGCCCGCCGAGAAGCTGCAACCTCTGGACCACCACCTCGGTGATAAATCGTTTGTTGCCGTCCTTGTCGTCGTAGCTGCGATGCTGGATCCTGCCCTCGATATAGACCGGCCGGCCTTTTTTCAGATATTGATTGGCTATTTCCGCCTGGCGTCCCCAGCAGACTATATTATGCCATTCGGTCCGCTCCTGGATTTGGCCGTCCTTGTCACGCCAGCGGTCGCTGGTGGCGATTCTGAACGAAGCCACGGCCTGTCCCGACGGGGTGTATTTCAATTCTGGATCGCTGCCGAGGTTGCCGATTAAGATAGCCTTATTTACTGAAGCCATAACGCCTCCGCGGATTGATATTTCGATTAAGATATCCTCATCGCCGACTGATGTCAATTCAAATAACCGAATTGAATTGATCGGAAAGGAAATCAAACCGGCAAATCATTTTGCTTGCTTGCCGGTCAGGGCATTGATATTATCAAAAATCGGCCGTCAAGAAAATCGCAATCGCCGTTTTCCGGAGCCTTGTTTTGATAGCGAATGATAGAGAAAAATATTCGGTAGAGGCGGCAAAAATGAACCGCGGCAGCCTTTTCCTGGTATCGACGCCGATCGGCAATTTGAATGATATAAGCCAGCGGGCGATCGAGATATTGAAAAGCGTAAATCTGATTGCGGCCGAGGATACCCGGCGAACCGGATTGCTGCTGAAACAAATCGGGGTGAAAAACCGGCTTGTTTCATACCATGAACACAACGAAGAAAAATCGGCGCAGGTTTTACTTAGGGTCATGCTCGACGGCGGCGACGTGGCCCTGACATGCGATGCGGGCACACCGCTTATATCCGATCCGGGATTTCGAATCGTGCGATTGTGTATCGAGAATTCCCTGAAAGTGATTCCGATACCGGGGCCGTCCGCGGTTCTGGCAGGTCTGGTGGCCAGCGGCCTGCCCACCAACAGATTTTGTTTTGAAGGGTATCCGCCGCGATCGCCCGGAAAACTCGGCCGGCGATTACAAGAATTGGCCAACGAAGAACGGACTATGGTGTTTTTTGAGTCGGGGCACAGGCTGAAAAAGACGCTGGCCAAGATGGTCGAAATATTCGGGCAACGACAGGCCTATATCGGCCGCGAGATAACCAAGAAATTCGAACAATCATACCGGGGAAGCATAGCGGATTTGCATAAAGCGTTTGAAAACGATTTACCAAAAGGGGAATTCGTCCTCGTCGTCGGCGGAATATCCCGGGACAGCGGAGAGCGCCATTAAGCCGCGATTAAGCATCCCCGAGGCGGTGCTGCTTCTCTATATTATTTTTCAAATCGCCCTGGCATTATCGAGAACCGGCGCCGGCAAATCGAGTCTGATAATTTTTTATATCGCCGCCGCGACATTTCTGCTGTTGCTGTCTATTCTGCGGATCGCCGACCGGTCAGGATCGATGCGTTTGTTGCGCGCGGGGATTCTGCTGGCGATTTTATATCTGTTTTACCGAACAATCGATATCGAACAAAGCATATTCGGGCTGGTGGCGCAAGACGAAACATTAAGCCGGTTCGAGTTCAACTTGTTGGGTTTTCATCCTTCTTTTGCGATGCAGGGCTTGATGGAAATCTGGCTCAATGAATTGAGCTATCTCGCCTATGCCCTCGGCATGGTATCGCCGGCTGTTACGCTCCTGGTTTTGCGGAAAAACGACCGCCGAGAACAGCTTGAATCGTATCTTTCCGCTATATCTATCGCCTGCTGTTTATGCTTTTCGATCATGTCCCTTTTTCCGGTCGGCGGGCCTCGAGAAGGACTTGCCGGTATCTACTATCTGGATTTTTTCGGTAGGGGCTTTTCTGAATTGGTGCCGGTTGTTATCGATAAAATCTCGATCGAGCGCGGCTCGTTCCCCGCGGTTTATTTTTGCCTGGTGACGATATCGGCTCTTTATCTCTGGGATTATGGCATGGGTTATGTGTTTATTTCGTTTGCCTTGATGACGGCGGTTTTCTGGGGTGGCGTTTATCTTCGCTATCATTATCTGGCGGATGGTATTCTGGCCTTGTTGATTGCTTTTCTCTCGATTGTGACGGAGGAAGTGGTCAAAGCACCGTGGGGAAAGAAGGCTCGGTGATTTCACTTGACTTTGACAAAAGAGGGAATATTATACGAATTCTAAGCGGCCGGCTATGAAATTGATAGGCGAAAGAATCGAAAATGGTTATCTGAAACTGTTGAGTCCGGTTGCCAGGGTCTTAATATACTGCCGAATCAGCCCGAATATGATCACCATCTCCGGTCTGATATTGACACTTGTGGCGGCGTATTATTTTCGTCACGGTAATTTTTTGGCCGGCGGGCTTTTGATGGCTCTGGCGGGAACTTTCGATACTCTCGACGGCCGAGTGGCCCGAGAAACCGGCAGAATAAGCAAATTCGGCGCTTTTTTCGATTCGACGATCGATCGCTATAGCGACGTCTTGGTGTTTCTCGGACTCTTGCTTTTTCTGAATCAGCCGTATATCGATATCCTGATTATCATGGCGATAACGGGTTCGCTGATGACATCCTATACGAGAGCCAGAGCCGAAGGGTTGGGTTACAGTTGCAAAGTGGGAATAATGCAGAGGCCGGAACGGGTAACATATATAGCGGCCGCCAGTGTGTTTGATGGTATTTTCGGCGGAGCGATAAGCAAAGCCGTCAATATCGATCATGCGCTGGTGATCGGGGCGATTTTGTTTGTGGCGGTCATGTCGAATATAACGGTGCTGCAGCGGATTATGCACGTGCGGCGCCTCATAAGTGAAGCAAAATAATCATTTACCTTTATCATCGAGGGAGTCAAGATGGGCAAAATCAGGGTTGGCATAATCGGAGTTGGGAATTGCGCATCATCCTTTGTGCAGGGGATCGAATATTACCGCAAAGCATCGGAAAAAGATTTCGTTCCCGGATTGATGCATGTGAATCTCGGCGGATATCATATTTCGGATATCGAGTTTTCGGCGGCGTTCGATATCGATAAGAACAAAGTCGGCAAAGATTTGGCCGAAGCGATATTCACCAAGCCCAACAATACTTTCAAATTCGCCGATGTCCCCAAAAAGGGAGTGAAGGTTTTGAGGGGTATGACTCATGACGGTCTCGGGTTGTACCTTTCCAAGATCATCGAAAAAGCCCCGGGACCGACGTGCGATATCGTAAAAGTGCTGAAAGATACCGGAACCGACGTCGTGGTGAATTATCTGCCGGTGGGTTCGGAAGAGGCAACGAAATGGTACGTCGAACAGGTGCTCGATGCCGGTTGCGGTTTTGTGAATTGCATCCCGGTATTTATCGCCCGCGAGCAATACTGGCGAACCCGTTTCGAACAGCGCGGTCTGCCGATTATCGGCGATGATATCAAATCTCAGGTTGGGGCCACGATTCTGCACCGGGTTTTGACTCGCCTTTACCGCGACCGCGGCGTGCGTCTTGAGAGAACCAGCCAGCTGAACGTCGGCGGAAATACCGATTTCTTGAATATGCTGGAAAGATCCCGCCTTGAATCGAAAAAGATCTCCAAAACCTCGGCCGTAACTTCGCAACTCGACTACGATCTCGGCCCCGATAACGTTCACATAGGTCCGTCCGATTACGTGGCCTGGCTGCTCGATCGTAAATGGGCCTATATCAGACTTGAGGGGAGATCGTTCGGAGACGTCCCGCTGAATATCGAATTGAAACTTGAAGTCTGGGATTCACCGAATTCGGCAGGGGTCGTAATCGACGCGGTCCGTTGCTGCAAGCTGGCAATGGATCATAAATTATCCGGAGCTCTCTTCGGACCATCGGCGTATTTCATGAAATCGCCACCCGAACAATATTTCGACGAGGAAGCTCGCCGGAAAACCGAGGAATTCATAGCCCGATACGCCAACGTAATCGACGTGGGTGGAAACGGCAAAAAGCCGGCAAAAAAGGCGAAAATATCAAAGCTTTCGGCAAAAAGCCGGATGAAATACTCCGCCTCCGAGAAAGCGAAAAAATAAAATTTGCCGGCCGGTCTGCCGCTGCTTTTAATGCAAAACAATATAACTATCGTCGGTCATAGGGGGGCGTCCGCCTACCTGCCGGACAACACTATCGAATCGCTCGAACAGGCTTTCCGGGAAAAAGCCGACATGGTCGAATTCGATGTCAGACAGACCCGTGACGGCGAGTTGGTCTTGTTTCATGATTGGAATATCACCACCGGCGAGGGACTGGCGCTGCCGGTGGCCTCGGTTGATTATGGCGAACTGAGGAGACAATGCAAAGCGAAAGGGTTCGAGCTTGCGCGTCTCGAAGATGTGCTGATCCTTTTCGGCGGAAAATTGAAATTGAATATCGAACTGAAGGCCGGCGGATATGAAGAAGCGACGGTTGAGATGGTTGCCCGCTACGTCGATCCGGAAGAAGTCGTTTTTTCATCGTTTTTCCCCTGGGTAATTCTGAAACTTAAGCATCTTGACAGAACTTTAAGAACGGGCTGGATAATCGGACAGGAACAGGTGCTGTTTATGAACCGTCTTGGCGCGCCGTTCGTCGGGAATTTGTTCAAATTGTGCCGGGCCGACGCCGCCCACTTGCATTACAATATCATAACCCGACGTCTAATCGATAAGTTAAGCCATCAGGGCGTGCCGGTGTATGCCTGGACAATCGATGATTTCCGAATAGCTTCGCACCTTGTGGAGATCGGCGTCGAGGGAATTATCACCAACAGGCCGGGTGATCTGAAAGCGTACCTTCAAGCC
>CAZHVC010000052.1:0-8435 GCA_964535765.1 uncultured Ignavibacteria bacterium
GATCGCCACGCTTCGATCGAGGACATCGAGCTCCTCCAGGACTTCGGCCACCAGGCGATGGACCACGCCGTGTCCGCATCCCGGGCAATAGCGCATCGGGATTTCGGTCAAACCTTTTGTTCTTTCAAAAACCTTTTTCATATTGAAATCTCCGAATGTTGTCCGCTCCAACTTCCGAATAAACGGTCAATCTTTGCCGAGCATTTTCCTGACCAATTCGAAAATCTCCTCGGCGGTTGGAATGCCGCCGGCGGGGCGCTTATGCAGTTCGATTTGGGCTTTGCCGAGGATGGAAAGTTGAACGTCGTCTATATATTGGCCGAGGCTCATTTCCACCACGAGGAACTTTTTGGTTTTTTCGGCGGCATCGGCGAAAACTTTTTTGGGGAACGGCCAAACCGTTATGGGACGGATAAGTCCCACTTTCAAACCGGCCTTACGGGCCATCGCCACGGCTGATTTGCAGACTCTGGCGGCACTGCCATAGGCGGTTAAGATAAGTTCGGCGTCCTCGCACTGGATCGTTTCGCAGAGAGTTTCCTTGGCGGCAATCTCGTCGTAGATTTTCTCCAGCTGAAAGTTGAATTCCTCCATCTTCCCGGGCGCCAAATCATATGATTTCACACGTCTCCGCGGCCGGCCGTTGCGCACCCCCAGAGCCCAATCCGGCTCGGGCAACGCCGCCGGATCAATCGGTTCAAAACCGAATTCAACCGGTTCCATCATCTGCCCAAGCAGACCGTCGGCCAGAATCATCGTCGGGATTCGATATTTGAACCCCACCTCATAACAATGTTTAGGGAAATTGGCCATTTCGGAAACCGTGCAGGGAGCCATCACATATACCCGATAATCGCCATGGCCGCCGCCGCGCGTCGCCTGATAATAATCGCTTTGGGCGGGGGCGATATTGCCGAGTCCGGGGCCGCCCCTTACGATATTGGCATAGAAAATCGGCAATCGGGCGCCGGCACAGTAGGATATTCCCTCTTGCTTGAGCGAAATACCGGGGCTTGATGATGAAGTCATCACTCGAGTGCCGCAGGCGGTAGCGCCAAATAACATATTAATGGCCGCCACTTCGCTTTCAGCTTGAATAAAGGTGCCGCCCATTTGAGGAAGCCGCCACGACATGTATTCCGGAATTTCGTTCTGTGGTGTTATTGGATACCCTGCGAAAAAGCGACAGCCGGCCCTGACTGCCCCTTCGGCAAGCGCCTCGTTCCCTTTCATCAAATTTCGTTCGCCCATAAGCCAGCCTCATTTCCAGACTTCGATCGCCACGTCAGGACAGACATAAGCGCACATTTTGCAGCCGGTGCAATCATCGGGCCGCGCCATCGTCGCCGGATAATATCCTGAGGGGGCGAAAGTCTGAGACAATTCGATAACATTTTCCGGGCAGGATGGTATGCATAATTCGCATCCTTTGCACCGGACTATATCGACCTCTATTTTAGGCATAAACTCCTCCAATCAATGGAGCTTTTCTCACACCCGAATCAATATATAGGCCGCCAATCCGATGTGCAATTATTTTTGTAACTTTTTTCACAAAGTCAAAACAAAACGCCTGCCGCGATCGGTTCGCGACAGGCTGCCGATAGCCGTTATCGAATATTATCAGCCGTAATATTCTTTGTAATTGCATTTGCAGACAGCCACCATGTTTTTGCGGTATTTATATGATCCTCCGGCGGTTTTGATCGCCTGCAGCATCAAGGTCGAGGTTATCGGCGAATTGCATTTCGGGCAGTTCATCACGTGCTTGACTTTCTTGGCCTTATCCGCAAAAGATTGTCTTTTTGCCATGTTTCCTCCAGTATTCTAAGTCAATATATATTATCGTCCGTTTTCAGCCAAGAAATTTCTGAAGCTCCCGACGCAGGGCAAGGGCCGCCATGACTACTTGATCGGCCGGTTCCAATTGGCCTTGAATATCAGCGGCGATCCGCCAGGCGTCGTCGAACTGTCCGCCCGCAATCAAGCCATAAAATATCCTGAGGCGTTCGTCAAACTGCAGTTTTATTCCTGAATTTTCTGAGCTTTTCAACATAAGGCTCAACCTTATAGCCGTGAATTTTCAAGAAATAAAGGATACTGGCGGCCATGTGCTCGGCGCGCCGGTCCCCGTTTTTTTCAAGCTCTCCGAAAAGATAGCTGACGATACCGAACAGATGGCGGCGTGGATCATCCAGAAAATCCATCATCTGTTCCTGATAGGCGAGATTTTGTCGGAATTTCTGCTTCATATCCGAATCCAGCCGGTCAACCGATTCAATTCCGACCGGACTTTCCGGAGGTCTCACCAATTTCAATCCCAATGGCGTATATTCATAGCCGAGATTTCGACTCCGGCTCTGAAGAAAGCTGTTCGCCAGAAGAGCCACCTTCTGAGCTTGGCCGAGATCAAACCAGGACTGTCTGGCGGGTTGAGCATGATCATTTACCCGGCAGTATGAACCTATTTTTTCGACGCAACGAGACAGCATGAAAATCATTTCCCGGTTAAAGCAGCTTTCGTCAAGTTTCGCGCCGACGTGGTTAAACCAATGCTTCAAGGCTCTGAATCTGTCGTCGAGCCGCCAATACTGTCGGCTGTTGCCGAAAGTAATTTCCTCGAGTCGTTGAAGCTCGAAAATGGCCTCGAACCGCCGCAGCCTTTTTTCGGCATAATGAACCAAAAATTCCGTGAGCTGGCGTTCCAGCTCGATCGCCTGAAGCAGTCTCGACGAAGGCATATCAGGCTTTCTCCAAGAATCGATTCAGCAGGCTCGTCAAAACATCGAGTTTCCGCTCGATGTCCCGCCATTCGGCATCGGGCAGGCCATCCTCTTCCGCGGCAACCACTTCCACCACTTGCGCCGCCAGCAGCTTGAGAAGTATTTTAAGCGAGATAAGCGGATCAAGTCCAGAATCGCTCAACAACCGGCCGATCGTCCTTTTCCCGTCACACAGCGCCAGCAAATTCCATTCGTCAGCCGTAAATCGAATGTCGACAGGTTGTCCATCCCTGACCGGCTTGATCTGAATCGGCTGATTGAACGCCGGCAATTTCGCCATCAGCTGAAGCATTTCATCGGTCCGCCGCACACCTTCGAGGATCAACGACTCGGTCGGCAATGTCAGAACCGTCTGCTCCTGGGTGGGGAATCTACCCTCATAAAACTTAAAAACGCCTTCATCCCAGGTCATCAGAGAATAAATGGTATCGGTTATCTGCTCCCGCAGAACTTCATCGATATCGCCGGGGCTGGCCAGCTTTTTTTCGATCAATATCGCTCCAAGCCGGCGCTTATCGCCGGTCTGCCTTTGATATAATAAGACATCTTTAAGGTCTTTATGGGCGATTTTCCCTCTGGCGATAAGGCGATCGCCGAGTCTATTCCTCCGATTCGGCGTGTAGGCATAAGTGATATTGCCGTCTTGAAAATAAACCATCACCGATTGATTGTGCCGATGCAAGCCGAGCGTACCGGTTCTCCGCCCGGAGGCAATCAATTGAAGAATTTCGGGGACGTTGAATTTCTCTATTTTGCCCTGAAGATCCATCCGGAAATCAAACTCGATTCCGTTGCCTGCCTATTCGTCAATACCAAACGTCGGGCAAGACAGCCCGGCGCGAATCGAATTTATAAGATACGGGGCTTTATGGCAAGAGATTATCCGATTCGATAGAGAAAGGAATATCCCACGGCTTTGTAGGGGGCAAGCCAATCGCCGGCGTTGATCAGCAGAAAGCGCAACTGCCCGTATAATGCCCGCGCGGGCATATTGAATGTCGTCGTCAATACCAGATTCGAGTCCGCCGTCAACTCCGCCAGCCGGTAACCGAAATCGGCATAGGGAATCAGAAACAGCAAAAGATCAAGCGAATCGACCAAAATCATGCTGACTGTAACCTGTTCTCCGGGTGAAAAACGGCGTATTTGGTCGAGTGAATAATTACCCAAAACGAATACGGTTTCCCCCTGTGACTGCGTGCGGTAGAAAAGGCTGTCGAGGAAATGATAATTCTGCCCCGACGATTGAAATCGGGCATCGCCGATCGATGTTATCAGCCAGCCCCGTCTTGCCTGGCTCGGGAATCCCCACTGCTGGCAGATGACGGACCGGCGGCCATTGATAATAAAAGTTTTGCTCAGACGCTCGATAGTGTCGGCGGCGGCGTTGTAGCGCATGCCGAAAAACGAGCCATAAAAAGCATTTTCGTAAAGCACATTTCCCTGATAAACATCGCCCACCGGACTGGGCATCGGCTGAGGCAATATATCGATCGTCAGATGTTCGCTTGAGCTGTCGATTTTGTGCCAGTACAGTCCCAGACCCGAATCCGGATTGGCGATAAAGGCCGCCGTATCCGGAATCGTCTGGTCGATTATCTCAAGCGTGGTCAGGCGCCAATAATCGTTGAAGAGCAAGTTATATATCGCCTCTTCGTCGGTGGCCTCGATCGAGGAAAGCGGTTTGTCGCCGGTGCAGGAAAGCATCGCCACCGCCAATGCCGGAATGAGGAAGCGCGGCCTCATTTTTTGCTCACCATCTTTTTCAAGCGCGAGATCTCGTCCCTAAGCGATGCCGCTTTTTCGAATTGCAATTCCTTGGCCGCCTTGTGCATCATTCTCGACAATTGGGCTATTTTTTCCTCGGTTTCCAGACGCGAAACGGCATCGAGTTCGGCATCTATCGATTGTTCTTCGGATGTCTGACGGCTGTCGGCAAAGGTGGTGGTACGCAGAATATCTTCCCTGGTTTTATGGATTGTTTGGGGGATTATCCCGTGCTTTTTATTGTATTCGATCTGGAGCTGACGCCTCCTGGTCGTCTCTTCTATAGCCTTACGCATGGAATCGGTGAGATTGTCGGCGTAGAGGATCACTTTGCCGGCTTTGTTACGGGCCGCCCGTCCGGCGATCTGTATCAATGATCGCTCGGAGCGCAGAAATCCTTCCTTGTCGGCATCCATTATCGCCACCAGCGAGACCTCGGGCAGGTCCAACCCCTCACGCAGCAGATTGACGCCCACCAAAACGTCGAATTCGGCAAGACGGAGGTCGCGCAGAATTTCGACTCGGTCTATGGCGTCTATTTCCGAATGGAGATAGCGCACTTTTATATCGAGATTGGCCAGGTAATCCGACAAGTCCTCGGCCATCCGCTTGGTCAGAGTGGTAACCAGAACCCGGAATCCCTGAGCCGTCGCCTGTCTGATTTCGTTGATCAGATCATCCACCTGCCCCGAAAGCGGCCGAACCTCCAAGGCCGGATCAACCAGGCCGGTGGGGCGGATTATCTGTTCGACGACAAGGCCTTCGGATTTTTTCACTTCGTATTCGGCTGGCGTGGCCGAGAGGAAAATCACTTTTTTCATGTACGATTCGAATTCCTCGAAATACAGGGGGCGGTTGTCCAGAGCCGACGGCAGCCGGAAACCGTATTCAACCAACGTTTCTTTGCGTGAACGATCGCCATGGAACATCCCTCTTATTTGAGGAATCGTTTGGTGCGACTCATCGATAATCATCAAAAATCCATCCGGGAAAAAGTCCAGAAGCGTATATGGTTTTTGACCGGGTTTCCGTCCGGAGAGGTGGCGCGAATAGTTTTCTATGCCGCTGCAATAGCCGATTTCCTGGAGCATCTCGATATCGTACCGGGTGCGCATCGCCAACCGCTGCGCTTCAAGCAGTTTCCCTGATGCCCGGAAAAATTTCAAACGTTCCTCGAGTTCGGCTGCAATCGCCTTGATAGCCCTGACCAGCGACGGCCTGCCGGTGACAAAATGACGGGCCGGATAAATCGCTTGTTTTTCTTTCACCTGTATCGTTTTTCCATCCACCAAATTTATTGTTGCGATTTTCGAGATTATATCGCCGAAAAATTCAACCCGAATCGCAAAATCATCATAGGCGGGATGGATATCGATTACGTCACCGCGAACCCTGAAACTCCCCCGGCCGAATTCGATATCGTTCCGGACGTATTGAATTTTGATCAAATCGCGCAAGAATCGCTGGCGGTCGTATTCCCGGCCGGTCTCGGCCAGCACCATCATCTCGCGGTATTCTTCGGGCGAGCCAAGACCATAGATGCAGGACACCGAAGCGACTATGACGACGTCTTTACGTTCCATGAGGGAAGAGGTGGCCCTGAGTCTGAGCCTGTCTATCTCCTCGTTCATCGACGTATCTTTTTCGATATAAGTATCGCTCTGCGGAATATAAGCTTCCGGCTGGTAATAATCGTAGTAACTGATAAAGAACTCGACGGCATTGTCGGGAAAGAACGCCTTGAGTTCACCGAAAAGCTGGGCGGCGAGCGTTTTATTATGGGAGATTATCAGGGTCGGCAGCTTCAATTTTTCGATAACGTTGGCTATCGTAAACGTCTTGCCGGATCCGGTGACGCCCAGAAGAGTCTGATAGCGCTTGCCGGCGGCAAAATTGCCAAGAAGCCGGGCGATCGCCTCGGGCTGATCTCCCGACGGCTTATAGCTTGATACGAGTCGAAAATCCATACATCGCTTTCCATCGATAATAACAGGCAAAACCGCGGAGGTCAACTGTATCCGGGTGCCGGCAGGCAGCTCAATCCCGGTTTTCAAGCACGGTCATCACCTCGCCGACCGTATAATGCGAACCTGTCACCAAAATTACGTCGTCCTTATCGGCGTGTTCAAGCGCCGCCTTATAAGCATCCTTGACATGAGGAATCACCTGAAAATTGGTCGTTATTCTGGCGGCCTCACAGGCAAGCGCATTAGGATCGGCGGCTCTGTCGGTGATCGGTTTGGTGAGGATAATCACATCGGCGAATCTGTCAAGGTCGCGCAACATGGCGGTCGAATCCTTATCGGAGAGAATACCGAATACCGCAATTATATGCCTGTCCTTATAGAATTCATTGAAATATTCCCACAGAATGCGGATGGCGGCCGGATTATGAGCGACATCAAGAATCACAATAGGTTCCTTATTCACCTGGGTCAGCCTACCCGGCCATTTGACGTTGCGAAAGCCGGCGCTGACGCCGTTCTGAGTCAGTTTTATGCCGTCTTTTTCGGCGAATTCAGCCGCAATCAGTCCGCACACCGCATTTTCAAGCTGATGCCGACCGGGCAGGGCCAGACGAAGATTGTAATATTTCTGCGAATTGGTAAAGACATCAACCTCGGTCTTGGTCGAGGTGATTTCCTTGATGACCCATTGGGTTTCGTCGAAAATGGAAACCAGTTTGCTTTTCCGCGCCTGACATACCTGGCGCAGGACCCGCCGCGCATCGTGATGCTTGGTAGCCGTTACGACGGGCACTCCGCTTTTTATGATGCCGGCTTTCTCGAAAGCGATCTGGCTTATTTGATCGCCGAGATGCTTCGTATGTTCAAGCTCTATGTTGGTGATAACCGATACCAAAGGATTGATGACGTTGGTGGCGTCAAGCCGTCCGCCGAGGCCGGTCTCGATTATCGCCAAATCTACCTTTTCATCCCTGAAATAATTGAACGCCAGGGCGGTAACGGCCTCGAAAAAAGTAGGATTCAGGGCTTCGAACCTGGCCTGATTGTCGTTGAAAAAATCGGTTATATATTTTTGATCGATCAGTCGCCCGTTGATCCGAATCCGCTCGCGGAAATCGACCAAGTGGGGCGAGGTGTAAAGCCCGACTCGATATCCGGAGTTGGACAAAATGCTTTCGAGAATCGCCGAGGTGCTTCCTTTGCCGTTCGTTCCGGCAACATGGATGGTGCGGATCGCCCGATGGGGATCACCCAAAGCCGATAACAACCGCGAAATGTTCTCGAGACCGAGCTTCATTCCGAAAAGCTCCAATTTCAGCAGATATTGCAATACCTCTCTATATTCCATCGCCGACCGCCTTGGGTTGCATGTAGTCGAGCAACAAAGCCACCGTTTTTTTCATTTTGCTGCGATGGACTATGGCGTCCAAAAAACCGTGCTCGAGAAAAAATTCCGAAGATTGAAAACCGGGGGGGAGTTCCCCGCCGATCGTCTGGGCTATCACGCGCGGACCGGCGAATCCGAGCAAGGCTTGCGGTTCGGCGATTATGACATCGCCCAGAGAGGCGTAGGAGGCCATCACCCCGGCCGTGGTCGGATTGGTAAGAATCGAGATGAAAGGTATGCGTTTCTGGTGTAGTCTGGCCAAAAGCGCCGAAGTTTTGGCCAATTGCATCAGCGAATAAATGCTTTCCATCATGCGGGCACCACCCGAACATGATATCAAAACGAGCGGTATTGAACGCTGCAAGGACCTTTCGATCGCCCGGGCGACTTTTTCACCAACGACCGACCCCATCGAGCCGCCGATGAAATTGAATTCCATCACACCGAAAGAAACCTGGCGTCCTTCAATCCGGCCGATGCCGCAGATTATGGCGTCGTTTATGCCGGTTTTCCGGCGGGCCTCGGCGATCC
>CAZHVC010000053.1:0-8364 GCA_964535765.1 uncultured Ignavibacteria bacterium
GGAAAGCGGTTATCCCCTTATCGGTTCCGGCTACTTTGAAATCCATGTCGCCCAGATGATCTTCGGCACCCAGAATATCGGTAAGCACGGCGTACTTGTCTTTTTCCATTATCAGGCCCATGGCGATCCCCGCCACCGGGCTTTTAATCGGCACTCCTGCATCCATGAGCGAAAGCGAGCCTCCGCAAACCGTGGCCATCGAAGATGATCCATTCGATTCGAGGATATCCGAGACGATCCTGATCGTGTAGGGGAAATTGCTTTCCGAAGGGATCACCGGTTCAATCGCTCTTTCGGCCAGAGCACCGTGGCCCACCTCCCTACGTCCGGGGCTGCCGGTCCTCTTCACCTCTCCTGTGGCGAAAGGTGGAAAGTTATAGTGCAACATGTAGCTCTTGAACGATTCGCCCAGCAAATCGTCGATTTTCTGTTCATCCATTTTTGTCCCGAGCGTGGTGACCACGAGCGCCTGGGTCTGGCCGCGTTGGAAGATGGCCGAGCCATGCGTCCGCGGCAGGACGCCGAGCTTGATATCGATCGGGCGGATTTCATCCCAGGGGCGACCGTCGATCCGCCTTCCTTCCTCGAGAATCATCCGGCGCATGTCATTTTTCTCGAGCGCTTCGAGGACTCTGTCTATCTGGACCTCCATATTCGGATACTTTTCAGCCAGGGAGGTTTTTACATTTTCCGCCAGTTTGTCGAGAATTTCCTGACGGGCATGTTTGTCGATTGTATGGTTGGCCTCTTTGATTGTCTCCGCCGCCATGTCGGCGATCGTTTTTTCGAAACCATCGGGCAGCGGTTCGCAAACCACTTCTTTTTTCGGCTTGCCGGCGATTGCTTTAAGTTTATCGATTATCTCCGTTATCCGACGAACCCATTGGTGGGCGAAGCTCAACGCCTCGATCATATCCTCTTCGCCAATTTCCCGCGCACCGCCTTCGACCATATTGATATTTTCCGCCGTTCCGGCGACGATAATATTCAGGTCATTTCGGTCGAGCTGGGAATACAGCGGGAAGGCCGTTAGTTTGCCGTCGATACGGGCGACTCTCACCGCCCCGACCGGTGTATGAAAGGGAATATCCGAAAGCGAAAGAGCCGCCGAGGCGCCGATAATACCCAATACGTCAGGGTCATTATCCTGGTCGGAGGAAAGGACTTGAACAAGCACCTGCACCTCATTGTAATAACCATCCGGAAAAAGGGGGCGTATCGGCCGATCGATCGCCCGTGAGCCGAGAACTTCACGTTCCGTCGGCCGTCCTTCCCTCTTAAAAAACCCGCCCGGGATTTTTCCGGCGGCATAAGCTTTTTCCCGGTAATCCACGGTCAGCGGAAAAAAATCTCCCCCTTCGGCCGGAGGATTGCCTTCGCAGGCGGTTGCAAGCACTATGGTGTCGCCAAGCTGCACGGTAACGGCTCCACCCGCCTGTCTGGCTACGTGGCCGGTGGTAATGGTCAATGTTCGGTCATCGATAGATAATTCTACTTTTTCAACTGGCATTTTTCGTCCAATTCCTATTTCCGCAAGTTAAGGGTTTCAATGAGCGCCTGATACGCCGCAAAGTTGCTGTTTTTCAGATAGTTTAACAGGCGGCGGCGTTTTCCGACCATTTTAAGCAGACCCATGTGAGAATGGTGATCTTTCGGGTGATCTTTCAAATGCTCGGTCAGGCCATTGATTCTTTCGGTTAGCAGGGCAGCCTGCACTTCGACGGAGCCGGTGTCTTTTTCGTGAAGCCTGAATTGCTCGACGAGCTCCTTTTTCTTTTCTTTTGTTATAACCAATTTTCCTCCTATAAGTTCAATATTTTTCTTACTGACTTTTCATCGTTGCTGAGAGCTTCGATAAGCCTTTGAGTATTATCGAACTTTTGCGGCGGCCGGGTATATTTCTCAAGCGTAAGCCTGGTTTTATGGCCAAGGTAGTTGCTGTCGAAATCGAACAGGTTGACTTCCACGCAAATCGACTCGTCGCCGAACGTCAACCTGCCACCTATGTAAGCCATTCCCGGAAAACGGGCCGCTTCCAAATCCAGCCAGGCGGCATATACACCTTGTTTGGGCAACAATTTCGCCGGCGGCACGTTGATATTCATCGTGGGAAAACCAAGCTGTTTTCCGAGCCCGCGACCTTTGATAATATCGCCTTTCAAAAAATACTTGTAGCCGAGCATCGCCACGGCTTTGTCGTAATCGCCGGATTTCAGTTCATGCCGTATCGACGTCGATTTAATCGGGCTGCCGTAGTCGTTTACGGGACCGACGCACTCTACCGTGTAACCGTATTTGCCCGAAAGGGATTTGGCCAGCTCATAATTGCCGGCGCGATTTCTGCCGAACGAGTGATCATAACCGATAACGAAATGCTTCATATTAAGCTGGTCAACCAGCAGTAGCTCGATGAACTTCGCCGCCTCCATCGTGGCAAGCTGTTGGTTGAATTCGAGAATTATGACGAGGTCGATTCCGAATTTTTCGAGTAGTTCCAGTTTCTCGTCGGTGGTGGTGAGAATTTCCATGCGCCCCTTGCTGCCCAGAACCAATTGGGGATGTGGATAGAAAGTGACGATCGTAGAGAGTGTGCCCGTTTCCCTGGCCGACTGCAGCAGTCGGGAGATCAGCGCCGCATGCCCGAGATGGACACCATCGAACGTGCCCACGGTTACGCAGGATGCGGGGATCGTTTCCCTTTCAAGAGAGCTTTTCCCGAAAATGACTTTCATCGATAATCCTGATATATTTTCCGAGCGTATCCCGCGAGTCGAGCCGGTCGAAACTGCCCCACGAGTAATTCAATTGCACTAGTGCAAGCAGTTTTCCCCGGTCGTCGATCAACATCGCCTGGCAGCCGCCGGGGCCGCGATAATCGGTGCTGTAAAAATATTTTTTGATAAACGGTCTTCCCTGGATTATCAGCCGGACGTATTCGGCCCGCACGAATATTTTTGGCCAACCCGGCAGCGCTTCGGTCAACGGTCGGATCATGCGATCCACCGCCGCGAAATCTTCGTTTTCGATCTGTTCGGCCGTCACCGCTTGATCTATTGTGAATTGGCCCACGGCATTTCTTACGAGGCTTTCCAGATAAGCACCGCAGCCTAATTTCATTCCCATCTCATGGGCAAGGCTTCTGACATATGTCCCGGCGGAACACCTGATAGTCAGGCCCACGCGCGGCCATTCGAAAGAATCGATATCGATGGAATAAAGTTCGACCTCTTTGAATTTTTCCGGAATGTCCTCCCCCCGGCGCGCCGACTCATACATTTTCTGGCCGTCATGTTTCGCAGCGGAATACGGGGGTATCATTTGCTTGATCTTGCCCTTGAAGCCGAGACAGATTCGACTGAATTCTTCATAAGTGATATTGCCGGGATCGGCCTCGGAAATTATTTTCCCTTCGCCGTCGTAGGTGTCGGTGGCCCTGCCGAACAGGAAAGTGGCGCGGTAAATTTTATCGGCCCCGGTCAACTGGGGCGAAAGCAATGTCCCCTTCCCGAGAAGCATGATCATCAGACCGGTGGCCAAAGGATCGAGTATGCCCGTATGGCCGATCCTTTCCTGGCGCAGGATTTTCCTGAGCTTGTCCACGAGGTCATGCGACGTATAGCCGCGCGGCTTGTCGAGAAGTACGATACCGTCAATCATCCAGATATCTTTTCAGTTCGCCAATTGTTTTGGTAAGCACATCGCCTAAAGGCCCGACGGTTGAAAAGCCGGCCGCCTCACGATGCCCGCCGCCGCCGTATTTCAGAGCAAAAGCGCTCACATCAATCTTTCCTTTTGAACGAAGACTGACTTTTGCGGCGGCATTGCCGGTTTCCTTTAAGAGTATTCCGATCTCGGTGTCGGGAATTTTCATCGTATAGTCTACGAACCCTTCCGAATTCTCCAATCTCGCGCCCGTTCGGTCGAGGTCGTTTTTCGCAATCGTCATTGCACAGATCCGGCCGCCTGCGGCACTGACCATGTTTTCCAGAGCCGTGCCGAGCAGTCTCAGGGATTCGATCGAATAGGACGAATAAATGCTGTCGAATATCGATTTGGGTTCGGCGCCGGCTTCGACAAGCCTGGCCGCACATCTCAAACAAGCCGCGGTGGTATTGGCGAATCGGAAACCGCCCGTGTCCGACAGCAAAGCGGCGTAGAGCGGCACGGCGACTTCCCTGCTTATCGGATAGGCATGATTGTCCATTATTTCGCAGAGCATCTCGCCGACGGCTGCTGCGGATTCGTCCACTATGTTAATCCGGCCGAACATGGTGTTGTCGCGGTGATGGTCGATATTGACGCTTATTGCATCGTCGGCAAGCAGGTTGCGGACGAAGCCGATTCGTTCTATTCTTGGGCAGTCAAGCACAATGGCGCAATTGAATTTGTCCGTCTTCGGCGGCTTTTCGTATTTGATCAGATTGTCCGGGTCGAGAAAACGATACTTGTCCGGCGGCGATCCATCATTATATACGATTACGTCTTTGCCCCGTTCGCGCAGAAATCTGCCCAGACCGATCAATGACCCTATGGAGTCACCGTCGGGATCCTGGTGGGAAGTCAGCAGAAATCGGTTTTCCTCGTTTATGAAGGCGATGAATTTTTCAATTTCCGATTTCATCGTCTTTCTTTCTGATTTGTTCGAGCAGTTCTTCGATTCTTTGTCCTCGGACTATCGAATCGTCGTAATGGAATTGCAGTTCCGGGACGTTTTTGATTCTGATCCGCCCGGCCAATTCGGCTCTGAATTCGCGCAGGTGTTTTTTCAAATAATCGTCTATGGTTTCGCGAAATTGGACGTCGCCGAGCACGGAATAATATACCTTACAATACTTTAAATCCCGCGAAAGCTCGACATCGGTTATCGAGATTACGATATTGTCCTCGGCCGTTTTCTTTTTATGAATGATGGAGGCGAGCTCCCGCATTATCTGCTTGGCCAAAAGATCTTTTCTGCCGAAACTTTTCAAAACCACTCCAGATTCGATCCGGTAACGACTGCATCGGTCGAGCTATTCACCAGATCAGCAGCCTTCGACAGCACATTACTGGCATAGACCTTATCGTTGGCTATTATCGCCATGCCCAAAACGCAGCGTTGCCATAAATCATTATCATCCAGCTCGGCTACGGACAGGTTGAATTTCGCCTTCAACCTGTCTTTCAACGACAGCACGATTTTCCTTTTGGCTTTCAGCGAGTTCGCCGAAGGAAGGTGTAATTCGATCGTAATGACTCCAATGACCATAATCACTGAACTTAATCAAGCCTTCTGGCTTTCTCTTCAACTTCAAATGTTTCGATCAGGTCGCCTTCGAGGGCCTCTTGAATGGCACCGATTCCGATGCCGCATTCATATCCCTGTCCCACCTCACGCACGTCGTCTTTGAACCGTTTGAGAGATGTCAGACTGGACTCGGCGATAACCACTCCATTCCGGATGATACGGCATTTGGCGCCCCTTTTGATCGTACCCTCTTTGACAAAACTACCGGCGATAACGCCTATTTTGGGTACTTTGATCAACTGACGAATTTCGGCAACGCCGGTTTTATGCTCGATGAATTCCGGCGTGAGCAATCCTTCGAGGGCCTTTTTGATATCCGATTCGACCTCATAGATTATTTTATACAGACGATAATCGACGTTTTCTCGCTGAGCCAGCTCGATCGCTTTGTAATCCGGGCGGACATGAAACCCTATTATGATCGCCTGCGATGCCGCCGCCAGCATGACATCGGATTCGTTGATCGAGCCGACGCCACGGTGTATAACCCTTACCGCCACTTCCTTATGTTCGATTTTGGAAAGAGTATCGGATAAAGCCTCGACCGAGCCGTCGGCGTCACCCTTGATAATCAAATTCAATTCCCGGATGCCGCCTTCTTTTATCCTGTTATAAACATCCGTTAATTTAAGCCGATGAATATGCCTCACGTCGCGTTCACGCTTAAGCCGCAATCTTTTCTGACTGATCTCTTTGGCCGTTGAATCATCTCTGGTGATGATGAACGAATCGCCGGCCTGGGGGATGCCGTCCGAACCGAGAATCTGGACCGGAATCGAGGGTCCGGCTTCGGTGATTGCATTTCCGCGCTCGTCCATCATCGCCCTGACTTTACCGCTGTAAACACCGACGACGAAAGGGTCTCCGATTCTAAGTGTCCCTTTCTGCACGAGCACGGTGCAGACGACGCCCTTACCCTTATCCAGTCTGGCTTCGATAACCACACCGATCGCCCGGCGATCGGGATTGGCCTTTAATTCCATTATCTCCGCCTGGAGCAGAATCATATCGAGCAATTTGTCGACGTTGGTTCCATATTTGGCGGAAATTTCCACCATGATCGTTTTGCCGCCCCATTCTTCCGGAACCAGATTATGTTTGGCCAATTGGTTCTTTATCACGTCGATATTTATGTTCGGCAAATCTATTTTGTTTATGGCGACGATGATCGGCACTCCGGCGGCCCGGGCATGGTCGATAGCCTCGATCGTTTGCGGCATGACCGCATCGTCGGCGGCGACCACCAAAACCACAATATCGGTGGCCTGGGCTCCCCTGGCCCGCATCGCCGAAAACGCTTCATGCCCCGGAGTGTCCAGGAAGGTGATTTTCCCCTTGGGGTGGTGCACCACATAAGCGCCTATATGCTGGGTTATTCCTCCGGCCTCGCCGGCGATTATATTCGATTTCCTGATATAATCCAGCAGGGACGTTTTGCCATGATCGACGTGGCCCATGATAGTGACCACGGGAGGCCGCGGCTGAAGCCGTGAAACGTCTTCTTCTTCATCTATTTCTTCTTCGCCGAAAGATTTATCTTCCTCGACATTGTAGCCGAATTCGAGAGCGATGGTCTGGATCGTATCCATATCGAGTCGCTGGTTTATCGTGGCCATCATACCGAGCTCGAGACACTTGGCGACGATCTGAGCGGGTTTGACCTCGATCAAGGCGGCCAAATCGGCGACGGTGATGAACTCTTGAGCCTTGATGACTTTCTGAGCCTCGACCGGTGCGGCAGCCTCATCTTTATCGGATTTATAGTGTTTCTTGCGCCTGCTGATAGCCAGGCTTGACATGGTTTGTCGGAAACTTGCCTCGACCGCTTTTTTATCGATGACCCGATCTTTATGACGGCGCTTTTTTTCTTTTTTGCGCTTGAATTCCGGTTTTTTGGGTTCGACCGGTTTCAGCGGTTTTTTCTTTGCTTTGGCCAGTTCGGCAAGGATTCGCCGTTCGGCCTCGCGCTTGGCTCGAAGTCGTTCCTCTTCTTCTTTTCTTCGCTCTTCTTCTTTTCTGCGCTTTTCCTCGAGTTCCCTTTTGACGCCTTCGGCTTCCGCCTTTAATTTTCGCTCCACTGCTTGAAGGATTTCCGGACCCACCGTGGATGAATGCGACTTGATATCAAACCCGAGCCCGCGGATGATATCGACCATGGCTTTAGACGAGACATTGAATTCTTTGGCTAGATCGTAAATTCTTTTCTTAATCATTCAACCTCCGCGGCGGTAAGAGTCCGTTCGCTCCCAAATTTTCGACGGAATTTTGCCTAATAATCTTCCGGTCGGGGCGTGTCCGAGTCCGTGGGGGAAAATTCGTATTCGACTCGTTTTTCCCCGGTGCCTTCGGCGGCCGCCGCTTCGATTTCAGCGAGCTTCTTTTCGATTGCGGCCGTGGCTATTTCAATGAGGCGTTCAGCCGTCTTATCGCCGATTCCCTCGATTTCAACCAATTTATCCTTACCCTTACTGACGATGTCCTGAGCCGTTTCGATTCCAACCGACAAGAGCTTTGAGCGCATTTTGTCGGTGATTTCTTCGATCGTTTCTATATCGACTTTTTCCATTTCTTCGGTTTGGCGCAGGGCGTTATATTCGGTCTCGGACATGATATTTATTTTCCAGCCGGTCAATTTGGCTGCCAGTCTTGCGTTCTGGCCGGCCTTGCCGATCGCCAGCGACAATTTATCGTCATCGACGACAACCAGCATCTTTTTCTCCTAGGCGTAGATATCGACGTGGACTATTTTGGCGGGGGCGAGACTTTTGGTGACGAAAATCATCGGTTCGGAAGACCAGGGGACGATATCGATTCTCTCATTATTCAATTCCCGCACGATATTCTGCACTCTGACGCCCTTGACGCCGACACAAGCGCCGACGGCGTCGATGCGATCGTCGTTGGAATAAACGGCGACTTTGCTTCGCTCACCCGGCTCGCGGGCAATCGCCTTTATTTCGATGATTTTTTCGGCGATTTCGGGGACTTCCTGTTCGAACAGCTTCTTGAGAAAATCGGTCGAGGCCCGCGATAGATTTATTTGGGGACCGCGGTTGGTTCTCTGCACATCGTAGATA
>CAZHVC010000054.1:0-8312 GCA_964535765.1 uncultured Ignavibacteria bacterium
ACGACAGGTTGCCTACGTAGATATCCATCTCGTTCCTCTTTTGGGGTTACACATTGCGGTAAACACGATATATGATAAGCATATTATTCGGTTGAAATGATTATTATCCTGATTCGGGTTCCGAGAATTATCAAAGCAGAATAGACCAGACGAGGATTTGTTCCTTTACAACTTGTTCATAATCTAATCCATTAAATCGGCCGTGTCAACAAAAACTTTATGAATTATTTTCAGCGAATCGAACAGGTCCGTTCGCAAAACCGGCCATATTTCTCCGGCAGCGGAATTGTCTTTCATTGCCCTGACTTCAACTGATAGACGGAAGGTGCGTTTTTGGTCACTAATGATACAATCACTGCTCCGCAGGAGATATTGGTGCAGGTATTGGCCTTGCCGGCAGGCGTTGCCGGTGAGGCGGTTGTGGCCAAGACCGTCGCCAACGACAACCGGCCGCTTTTGTCCAAAATTTTGCCAACCCAGGACTGTCCTGTCAACCGATCCTGCCAATAATACATTGACAAAATCCCTAGGCTTGTTAAATTTAGGTGAATCTTAGCTTAAGCGGGCTTCACCAAAATGCCGATTTGTCGGCCCAGCTTACCCGAAAAACTTAAAAAGCGATGGAGGAATCCGATGCGAAGATGTATAGCGGTCTTGACAGCGGTGCTGACATTTGGAACCGGCGCTGCGTATAGTCAGATAAGCTGGACGGCTCACGATATCGATCCAAACATCAACGGCATCTGGGATATCCGGATAATCGATATCGATCATGACGGTGATCTCGATATCGTCGGTGCCGCCAGAGACGCAGACGACGTAGTCTGGTACGAAAACGATGGCACCCAAAATTTCACTCGTTACATAATCGACGGGGCGTTTGAAAGCGCCAAATATGTGGATGCGGCCGATTTCGACGGGGACGGCGATCTCGATATAGTGGCTACGGCCGCCGGCGCATCAAGCGTTGGCTTGATCAATTGGTATGAGAATGACGGTTCCGAGAATTTCACCACCCACGTGGTCACCACCAATTTCGAGTATGTCCATGAAGTCAAGGCAGCCGATATCGACGGCGATCTCGACAACGATTTCGCCGCCGTGGGAACCTGGGCCGATACTCTAGCCTGGTGGCAAAACGACGGCAGCGGAGTATTCAGCAAATTTGTCGTGGATAATAATTTCAGATATCCATATGCCGTGACTCTTGTCGATTTCGATCTTGACTCAGATATGGACATAATCGGCGGGGCCGCCTACGAGGAGGTAACCCGTTATATGAACGACGGCAACGAAGTTTTTACCGCTTTCGAAATCACTCAATTCGATTCCGTGTTCAGCACCTCGATAGCGGTGGCCGACATGGACGGCGACGACGATCTGGACATAGTGACGAACAACCTTTGGACCGATGACGTTTTGCTGTTGGTGAATGATGGCGGCGTTTTCAATGTTTACTGGGTCGATAATTTATTGCGAGGCTGCTGGGATTTCAACACGGCGGATATAGATCATGACGGCGATATGGATATAGCCGGAGCCGCCTGGCGCGACAGCGTGATCAACTGGTATGAGCAAACCTCACCTTACACATTCACCAGGCATGATTTGATTAACACGTTTGCCTACGCCCGCTCGGCGATCCCGATTGATCTCGACGGCGACGGTGATATCGATATCGTGGGTGCCTCCGAAAGAAAAGACAAGATCGTCTGGTGGGAAAGCGATCTTGGACCCGGCAGCGGAATGCTTTACGGCAGAGTCACCGATACGAGCTGAACTTCACCGATCGCCGGCGTCGAGGTAATCGCGCTCGAGGATACGATCCCGGTCGCCTACGATACGACCGCGGTGGATGGCTATTACTATCTTTCTTTGATTCAGGGCACCTACGGGCTGGCCTTGGCGAAACAGTCTTACCAGGATACGCTTATCGGCGGCATAAATGTTACGGCCGGGGATTCGACCCGGGTTGACGTCAGAATGCGTCCCGGCGGTTCGGCTTGCGATTATCTACTTGGTGATATCAACGGTGACGGCAACCGGATCGGCGGCGATGTCACATTTGGAGTGCGCTACTTCAAAGGGCTTGGTCCGAATCCACCCGACAGTTGTTTCATGGATTCGACCGCTTCGTTTCTCTATGTTGCCGGAGACGTCAACGGGAACTGCGAGTTTCGCGGTTCCGACATAACGCGCCTTGTCGCCTATTTCAAGGGAAACGCCACGCTTGCTTATTGTCACTTTTTCCCGCCACCTTTGCGACGAAGCGTTATCAAAACATCCTTTTCAGCCGATTGATTGCCTAAAAAAAGAGCGGTCGAGATCGACCGCTCTTTATTGCCGTCCAAAGGCCTTTTATCGGACAGGGTTCGCTTCCGCTTCCTGCTGCACGGGTGGTTGGGGTAGATTGACCAGGAGATAATCATCGTAGGAGAAAGAACTGTCGAGGATGCCATAGCCGTTATTGCCTCCGCCGGTCGCTCCCGTTGGGGAATTGCCATAGATCTGGCCGCAGGCAGTCAGCAGCAGCAGGCTCGCCATAAACAGAGCCATTATGATTCTATCCGCTTTCATTGCAATCGATTTCCTTCCAGCGTTAGAAGTTATAAGTTACCGATAACCGATTGGCCATCGGATTATCCTCGCCGCTCAAGAAATAAGGCCCATCGAAAAAGAGCGCTTCGTTGATTGCGGCATCGATGTCGAAATCGCCGAAATGGAATCCGAGACCGAATGAAACGTTGAATTCGCTGATACGATAAGACGATTCGTACAACGTCTCGGTGATCAATTCCGGATAATTTCTGGTCTTGTTCGTGTACTTCTGGTAGGTTTGAGCCGCCCCGACACGACCGGTGAGCCATGGCTTAATCTTCGACTCGATCCCCATATACAATCCCGGCATAGTCAAAATCGATTGGTCGAAATAATCCAAAAAGTTGGTAGTATCTTTGGGCTCGATTTTGGATTTGGTCATACCGAACAACTCGATCGCCATCACCAACAAGTTATCGTCATTGATATGGTGGTTGACACCCACCCCGACACCCACATTCATCACGCTGAAATCGACTTTTGATGTCGGATCGGTGTCCGGTGTGTATTTGGCCGAACCGGAAGCCATGTAGAAAGTGCCCACCGGCACAATCTGGGTTTGTTCGCCATAAAACAACCGGCCGTTCCCGCCGAAAGCGGTGCCGCCCCATTTTATCGAGAAAGTATCCTGTTCCCATTTCGCCGATGGCATCTCGAATTGAACGCCCAAGTCCATAACGCTATTGGATACGCCTGCCGCCAGGCCGATATAACGGGCCGATTCTTCCTCTTTCAGAATGCCGGTGTCAGCGCTGGTGTAGCCATCGAAACCGAAAGACAGCCGGAAACCGAAGTCGAAATTGGACATCTGCCTGCCGTAAAGTAAATCGGTCGATTGATCGAGAACCACGTTTTCGATTCCGAATTCTCCGAGATCGGGGGAAAGGCGAATCGGACGATTCAGGTAGGCGCCGATTATGCCCTGCTTACGAATTGGATAATGAATGCCGATCGAGTAGCTGTTGTCGACCCCTTCGGATCTCAGTTCGCCGACAACCTGGCTCTTATAGGCATACAGGGTGCCGGGAAAATAGAAGATATTCGAGTTATCCCTGGTATACATGCCGACGCCGCCCATCGAGCCGACCCTTGTCTCGGTAGCCATAAGCGGCGCAATTCCTGCTCCGATGAAGAACAACAGGATCGTCAGATACAAGATTCTCTTTGGCATACAAGCCATTTGAAGACTCCTTTTGGTTTAATGGTTGCACTACAAGTCTCGCCGGACACGATTTTATTCCATTAACATCCCTCCTCCGCGCATTCATGCATCAGGCTATTTTCAAATATAAGCGGGATTCTATGTTGTTTTTGTTGATTCGGCAAGCGTTTTTATTGAAATTCGAACCGCATTACGAAACTCCACCTTTACCCTATAATACCTGCTTATCTACTTGATTATTAAGCCAATTGTTTCACATTTCCATATCCGGCAAGCAATGAATTCCGGTTTTTGCAGCGGTCTTACCGATGGCAGGCGCCGAAACGGAATTCGACAATCTGCCTTATGCGCAAATTCGAATACAGGACGGCACATCACCATGCGGCATTATCGCCGGAAATCCCGCTGTTCATCGCTGCATTCGGCATCGCCGAATCGGCCGGCGAAAAGCCGCTCTCTATCGAATGAGACGCATCAACCAATGAAAAAGCCGGCCGAATTGTCGCCGGCGCGATGGGGATGGAATCTGATTTGAGGATATGTTTATTTCAACAAAACCATCTTTTTCGATACGCTGCCGCCGTCATCCCGGAGAATATAAAAATAAACACCCGAGGTAACCTGATTGCCGTCGCTGTCGCGGCCGTCCCATAAGACAAGATACTCGCCTGCGGCAAACTCCCCGCCGGCGATCGTGTTCACTTTCCGTCCCAGAAGGTCATAGATGACAAGTTCGATTCTGGCTGGCCGGGCTAAACCGAAACGGATTTCGGTGGAGTTATTGAACGGATTCGGGTAATTTTGATACAATTGGAAATCCGAGGGAACGGATTGGTGATCCTCGATCGATGTCGGGGTGAAATCGACCCCACCCGATATGATGATCGGGGCGAAACTCGTGGTTCCATTAGCCAGACCGAAACGGGGGCCGCCATGAGTGACGTCATTGTATGGCGAAAGAGTTACGAATTGGTTGCCGGCACCGGTGTGAATAGCGATCCTGATTCTGATTATCGTAACTCGCTGAGAGGCGGTGTTCAGCACCGGATTGTTATCGCCGCCCATATCGTTGATACCGAGGATCAGTAACCGTTCATTGGAATAGTCGATTGTATCCGCAAGATAATCCCAGTAAATAAGGGGATTGAAATAATAGATCCCCGCCGGAGATATGAGATTGTCGCTCGAAACCCATTCCAAAGGCAGAGTGATGGAGGCGATTGAGTCGTCGGTTACGGCATAGATGGGAACCATCACCGAGGGAGCCCCGGGCGGAACGATCACCGTCCCGATTATCAGGCTGTCAGGCGAACCAGGATCCTGGGCATAAGCGCCGATAAAAATCGACAAGGTCAATATAAAAGTCAATACCGCCTTATTCATCGATCCTCCAAGACCTGACCCGATGGGGGTCTCATATCCTTGCCTCAAGCAAAAATATTTCCACTTTCAGCTTTAATATATAACCTTTTCCGCATAATACAAGAATTTTCTTGCAGAATAATCTATTGATATCAATAGGGTTAGCGGGGCGACTGGGAAATGCCGAAAAGCCTCTCCGGCCGCTTCGGCAACGGTATCAAAACATGCTGCAATCGCCTGCAATTATAATGCGCGAATTCGTTCACTCGAAATGGGAACGATTTTGTGGATCGCGACTTATCGCGGACTGGTCACCCGACCTATGGCTGCGAATTCACCTGATCAAAATGATCTTGTGATACAATATCTCCCCGGCGGCGAAACGGCATAGGAAAATACCGGAGGCGCAGTCCGAGCCGTCATTTCCTTTTCCGTCCCAGTCGATCCGATGATCGCCCGATTCGAATTATCCATCGGCAAGGGTTAGCACAAGCCGCCCGTTGATGTCATAGATTTCCAGAGCAACGTGGCCGCCTGCATCAAGAGAAAACGAAATAGTCGTGGATAGATTGAAGGGATTCGGAAAATTGGTCAGATCGCGGCGGTGCCGTATCGTTTCGGCAGATTCGCAATCTATGCCTGTAGGATTTCCGTATAGGAAACTCGTTTTGACAAAAGCCGGCACGAAATCGATTCCCTCGGGCAAGCCGAACTGCAGCGAATTGTACGGTCTGTCAAGCGCCGTGTCTATGACGACCTCCTGCGGCGCCGCCTGAGGCGTTATCACGATCCGCAGGTCGATCTGATTACGCCGCGCTCCCGAGGTGTTAAGGGGAGGGTTGGGCGGACCACCGAGATCGCAAATCCCGGTTAATTTGATCTTTTCCTCCGCCAGATTCAATGAATCGAAATATTCATCCCATAGAAGCACCAGATCGCGCCAAACAACATGGCCGACATAAATCTGTCTATCGGCCGAAGTCCATTTCAGAGGAATCTGGAAATAGATTATGCTGTCATCGGTGACAAAATCGATGTCGATGTAGGCGACGCCCCAGATTCCCGGATGGTAGGGAACGTATGAGACCGATCTGGCAATCAACGAATCTTGGTTTCCCGGATCCCCTTGGGCAAAAGCAATAGCTGTCAAACAGACCGCTGACAGCACAATTGAGGCTGGCATCAGATTCAGGAAAGTTATACCGGTTGCTTTTGTCATGATCACGACTGATTTAATTTAACCATCCCCGGCCGAACTGTCAAAACAATTCGGCGCGTAAAAAAACCACCCAATCAAACGACAACGGGCATCATGTTTGCCCCTTTTGTCATCCGGCAAGTTTGATGGAATTCGCCCAAGGAATTTATTGACAACAGGATAAATCATAAAGTTCCGGGGCGTTTATGCAATTGAATACACAAATTTGACACGGGGGATACAGGTTGAGACGAGGAATGTTAGGAAGCGAAAATCGGGGCGACTTTTTATTGACCTTCATCGCCATCGCGGTGATTCTCCTTGCCGCCGGCATAACCGTAGGCAAGGTGAAAGATGACGGCCATTCGACAACCACGGATTCGATAGCGGATCCGGTGGCCGTAGCCGAGGAAGCCGCCTATGCCGGTATCGAAGCGGCAAGAGGACATATCGAGTGTCATGGTTCCAGCGCAAAAGGTGCCTTGCCGAAACAATTTTACGCCAACGGCGGCCGGTTCGAAGTCGTCTGGGACAATTTTGATGCAGTCGATTCCACGGTCCGCGTTCTCGCCTATGGCTATTGCGATATTCCCGGTGCCGAGGGCGGCGATGGCTGGACATATACGACGCGACTGGAATCGGTTATCAAAATCGATCGGACGAACCTGAACGGCCGGAATAAAATTCTCCACGGTTTCTATGAAAAGCAATATCAAGGTTTGATTGAAATGAAGTGACCGTATCAGTATTTACGGCGCCTTTCGATCATGTAATTCGATCCGGGAAGTGTTTTCGTGTATTTCTTCAGATCAGCCATCATATGAGAAATCTCCCCGACGTGCGTGAAAGTACGGGCCTGGTTGGGCATCACCGCAATCGATAACGTCATGATCGGAAATTCCTCGACTATGCCGCGGCGATTGGCCACGGTTATGAAACCCCTTTCGCGATCCCGTTCGTCGTACCTATAAGGTATCATCCGATCGAAAGTGGCGATGATGTTTTTGCAAACGACATGAACCTTATCCATCGGTATAACGAAAATGAAATCGTCCCCTCCGATATGACCCACGAATCCCCCCTCCACCAGATCGTGGACGGTATTGCGGATTATATGGGAGGTCATCAGGATCACTTTGTCGCCGTAAAAATAGCCGTAATAGTCATTAAAGGCCTTGAAATTGTCGAGATCGGCATAACAGACCGCAAAGTCCTTACCTTCCTTGATCCGCAGATTTATTTCGAATTCGATCGCCGCCGGACCCGGCAGACGGGTCGTCGGGTTGACCCCCAAATCACGCCTCGATCTGGCAACCATCATTTCGATCTTGGCTCTCATTAATTCGCTGTCCCAGAAATTGGTCACCACCTCATCGACGCCGGCTTTATAGGCATCAATGACCGCCTGTCTTTCGGGGGCCGGATGAAACATCACTATCGGTATGAATTGCAGGGTTGAATCTCGTTTGATGAGCGGCAGGATTTCCATCATCCAGTCGATCGGGCCGCTGCCGGCCAAAACGATCATTTCGATCATGACCCGCTGACTGTGGATGTATAGTTCGGCGAACGTGTTGAAGTAATGGATAATCACGTCATACGATTGGATCGAGCGTAGAATCCTGTCCTCGACGGCCGTTCCTCTTTGTGACAGGGCGCAGTGGAATTTCGGTCGGGTTTGCTGCTTTCGGTCGTCAGTTGTAATTGCCGGGGAAGGCCTCTTCATCATTTCCACTTTTCCCTCGGGTGGAATTCCCGATGCTCCGAGATGATGAAATCCTGGTCAAGGTGCGTATAGATCTCCGTTGTTGATATATCGGCATGTCCGAGCAGTTCCTGCACCGCCACCAAATCGGCTCCTCCCATAAGCATATGCGTGGCGAAACTATGACGCAGGGTGTGGGGCGAAATATCGCCGCGGATATTGGCTTTCAGGGAATATTTTCGGACAATTCTCCAGCCGGCCATTCTTTTCAGCGGGTTGCCTCTGGC
>CAZHVC010000055.1:0-8299 GCA_964535765.1 uncultured Ignavibacteria bacterium
GAATCGAATTATTCCGCATAATCAGTTCCGATTCGGGACAGCCGAGAATAGATGAAGCCACCGGTTTCAATCGGGCCAGCAGCTGCCGGCAGCCGTCACGGGCGGCGTTGCCGGCCATGAGAGTTGTCCGCGATGCCACCGTTGGGCCGGAATCCGGCATCGCCGTCGTGTCGGCATTCAAAAATCTTATTTTATCCGTGGTGATGCCGAGTTCCTCAGCCACTATTATCGAGATGGTGGTGGCGGCGCCTTGACCCATATCGACAAGGCCGCAGAAGACGACCACCGTGCCATCGCTCTGGACCGAAATTCCAACTCCGACGGCATCGGTCCCCTCGGCCCCCAGCGAAACGCCGCGGTAGCTGCATGATATGCCGATTCCCTTGCGGATTTCGATATCCGGCGCTTGAGCGCGGTTGGCGACACGTTTCCTTGAATAGTCCGCCCGGTCGGCCACCGCTTTCAGGGCTTGGCCGACGCTGACTTTATGAGTCAGTTTCTGACCGGTGGCCGTTACGGAGCCGTCGCGCAGAACGTTCCGCAGGCGGAATTCAAGCGGGTCGAGATTCAGCAAATCCGCCAGCTCGTCGATCAGCGACTCCGCGGCGAAACATATCTGGGGCGATCCGAAACCCCGCATGGCGCTGGTATAACAGTTATTGGTGTAAACCGCATAGACATCGGTTTTGACATGCGGCACGACATAAGGTCCGGTCGCCTGAACAGCCGATCTCCAGGTCACGAATGGTGACATGGCGGCGTAGGCTCCGGCGTCGGCGACAATCGAGATTTCCATAGCTTGGAGAATGCCCGAGCTGGAAACGCCGACTTTGTATTTCATCCGGTAGGGGTGTCGTTTATACGATTCGCGCATCGAGTTTTCGCGGCTGTTGACAATCTTGACCGGCCGGCCCGTGGCCAAAGCGAGCAAAGCGGCGCGGCAACAGATTACGCTCATCACCTCGTCTTTGCCGCCGAACGATCCGCCGAGCGTGGCTTGAATTATCCGTGTCCGGTGCAACGGCAGACCGAGCACGGAGGCCACCGCCCGTCGGATATTGAACAGATTCTGGACGCTGCCGATTATCGTGATTCCGCCGTTTTCACCGGGTTCGGCCAGAACGGCTTCGGGTTCGATATAGGCATGTTCGACTCGTTGAGTCGAAAATTCGCGTTCGATCACCAGCGCCGAATCGGCGAAGCCGCGTTCGACATCGCCCTTGCGCACCTGGTGATGGGTGCAGATGTTCGAGTCGCCGTGGATTTTGTACGAATCGGGGGACAAAGCGGCCGTCGGGTCGTCGAGGACCGGCAACGGATCGTAGTCGATTTCGATTTGCGATGCAGCAAAATGAGCGATTTCCTCGGTATCGGCGGCGACGACGGCAACGGCATCTCCGTAAAACCTGACTTTATCGCCGCATAGCACCGGCTGATGCGGAAACACCGCGCCGAAAGTCTTTCGCCCAGGGATATCGTCCGAGGTCAAAACCGCCCTCACGCCCTCGATCGCACGGGCTTTTTCGAGACGAATCTTTTTTATGATTGCATGGGGGAAATCAGTATAGCGAACCGCTCCGTAAAGTTGGCCGGGCGCAAAATAATCGGCGCCGTATTTCGCCCTGCCGCTCACCTTGTCCACGGCATCGACGCGGGCGACATCTTTGCCGATTATCGAAAATCCTCTTTCGCCTAATTCTTGCATCTATTCTCTACCAAGGATATTCGAACATGACACCTGCGACAATCGGTAAATCCTACGGTTTCCGATTCGGCGATTTCATTTCGACCGATCCATTCATCAATCTTTGCAGTCCCCTTTTCAGAAGGATTCCGACCATTTCTTTGCGATAATCACTCAGCGACCTGATATCGTCGATCGGTCGGGCTTCGCGGCAAACGATTTCGGCCGCCATGGCGATAGTCGCCTCATCCAGCGTTTTGCCGGTCAGGAATTTTTCGGTTTTAGGGGCGCGGATAACGGTTGGGGCGACTGCCCCCAGAGCAATCCTGACGGCGGTTACTTTGCCCGATTCGAGTTCGGCGCAGGCCGCAACCGATACCTTGCTTATCGCCAGGGCCCGCCTTGCCGCCAGGCGCAGGAAGAAGCCGGAAGGGGCAGGCAGCGGCAGGCGGATTCTCGTGATAAGCTGATCCGGCCTTAAAATCGTCTTCCCGGGGCCTTTGAAAAAATCGGCGATTTTGATCCATTCGGCGGAATTCGCCGACCGCAACTCGATCCGCGCATCCATAGCATATAACGGCGGCAGGGTGTCGCCGGCGGGTGAGGCATTGGCGATATTACCGCCGATCGTCGCCCGATTTCTTATCTGCACCGAACCGGCAAGCGAAACCGCCGTCACCAGCGGCGGCGCCAGTTTTTTCAGCGGCCTTGAACGTTCGATTTCGGCGAAAGTGACCGTGGCTCCGATATCGATATATCCGGGTGTAACCATGATTTTTTTCAATTGCTTTATATTGTCCAGCACGACCAGTCTGGGCCAGGGTTTATCGATCCGGTCGTGCAATTTGACCAGAATATCGGTGCCGCCGGCGACGGGGATGGCGTTCCGATCCGCCAGCGCCTGCAGGGCCGTGGCAATCGATCTGGGAGCGACTGTTTCCGACATATTCATTTCGGTTTGCCGGTCTCGAGTTTCAAGGCGGCCCTTTCCACCGCCTCGATGATTTTTGTATATCCTGTGCAGCGGCAAAGATTGCCGGCGATATGGCTTTTTATCTGCGCCCGCGTCGGTCTTCGGACTGATTTCAGCAACGCCGCCGCCGAAAGAATCATTCCCGGGGTGCAGAAGCCGCATTGGATCGCGCCGGTTTCCGCGAATGTCTCTTGTAACAAGGCGGCTTCTCTCAGCATTCCTGCACCCTCGATAGTGACAACCGCGCGTCCCGCCGCCTGCGCACAGAGAATCAGACACGAGCAGACCGCCCGATTGTCGATCAAAACGGTGCAGGCCCCGCATTCGCCTTTACCGCATCCTTCCTTCGTCCCTGTCAGTTCGAGTTTTTCCCGAAGCAGGTCGATAAGGCGCATATTTCCGGGAGCCTCGATCGATACTTTTTTTCCGTTCAATTTGAAATTCAGCTTCACGTACGAGCCTTATCCCGGCCAGAAATCCGGCCGTCATGAATCTTATCTTTCAACGCCCTCCAGATTTTTTCCGGAGTGATCGGCAAATCCCGAATTCTAACGCCGACGGCATCGTAGATTGCATTGGCGATCGCCGGGGCGATTCCCATCAACGGTTGTTCGCCGAAACCTTTCGCCCCGTACGGCCCGTCGGGATAGGGATGCTCCACAATTTCCGGGACTATTTCCGGTTGATCGGCGGCGGTGGGTAAAATATAGGTCGAAAATTCGGTATTGAGCGGTCTCCCCTTCGAATCGACCGCCATCTCCTCCATCAAAGCGTACCCCAATCCCTGCAGTGTTCCCCCCTCGATCTGCACCTCGGCCAGCGCCGGATTGATAGCTTTGCCGATATCGTGGGCGGCCCAGATTTTCCGCACCTCCACCTCACCGGTTTCCCGATCGACTTTCACCAAAGCCAGATTCGTCGCCCACGAATAGACGACATAGGCATCGCCCTGCCCGGTCTTTTCGTCCCAGCTCGTCGGGGGCGAAACGTGCCACCCCTCGGCAGCCAGACATTTGCGCCTTGCCGTGCAAGCCTTGATTACTTCCAGCAACGGTATCGATTTCGTATCGGTGCGGGCGAACCCGTCATCCAAAACAACTTGGTCGGAGCGGCAACCGAGAATCGACGACGCTTGGGCGAGTAATTGGGTTCGTATCTTAGCGCAGGCATCAACCAACGCATTGCCGGACATGGTAGTTGACCGGGAGGCGACCGTCGGGCCAGAATCGGGCACCCGGCTGGTGTCGGTCGGCATCATGGTTACCCAGTCGAGAGGCACGCCGAGTTGATCGGCCACGATTTGCGACAGCACGGTCGTCATTCCCTGACCGATTTCGGTGGTGCCCACCGAAAACGTCACCGAGCCGTCGGCGTTCATAATCACGCCGGCGCCGGTTCTGGCCAGATGTTTCCCGCCGGCGCCCAGTCCGACACCGTAAAATATCGTTGACAGGCCGTAACCGGTGTCCTTTTCCTTTTCGGAGCGGGGATTCCAGCCCGATGCCTGAATCACCCTGTCGAGCGTATCTTCGAGGCCGACGCTGCAATCGAGTTTTTGTCCGGTGGCTGTGATATCGTTTCGTTTGAGAATATTCCGGCGGCGGAACTCGAGCGGATCAAGACCGAGCTTTTCGGCAAGTTGGTCCATCTGCGATTCCACGGCGAACAGAATTTGAGGGGATCCGAAACCGCGGAATGCTCCTGCCGGGACTTTGTTGGTGGCCACCGCATAGCTGTCGACTTTGATATTCTCGCATCGGTATGGCCCGACCGAATGGACCGTTCCCCTGAAAAGAACCACCGCCGACAGCGTCGCATAGGCGCCTCCGTCGATAATGTATTCGACCTCGACCGCGCGCAGGATTCCATCGCTTGAAGCACCGGATTTGTAACGAACGATCGAGGGATGTCTTTTCGAGGTGCAGATCATATCCTCGGTTCGATCATAAACGATTTTGACCGGCCGTTTGAGCAGCCAAGCGCCCAGCGCGGCCTGGCAGGCGACCAGCGATGGGACATCTTCTTTGCCGCCGAAGGCGCCGCCGGTGGCGCATTGAACGACGCGGACGGCCGAGTCTTTCAGACCGAGTACCGTGGTGACCGCTTTCCTCACGTAAAACGGGCATTGCATCGAACCGCTGATATCGATCGTGCCATCGGGATTGGGGACGGCGATCATGGCTTGAGGCTCTATGTAAGCATGTTCCTGAAAAGGAGTGCGGTATTCATTTTCGATTATGACATCGCATAAGCCAAATGCGCGGTCGACGTCACCTCGTCTGATTTTCATATGTTTGAAAATGTTGTCATCGCCGAACAGGTGAATTTTACGATGATTTCTGGCCGTCAACGGATCGAGCAACGGCGGCAACTCCCGGCAGACGACTTTGACCATACCGGCCGCTTTGCGGGCTGTCTCACGGGACCTGGCGACGACAATGGCGACCGGTTCGCCGATATAATTGACTCTGCCTGGGGCCAGACACGGCTGATCGTCGATGACTATGGGCACCGAATTACGTCCCGGGATATCCTTGTAAGTGAAGATTCCCTCGAATCCAGTCAATCGACTGGCGGAACGGCTCTCCAATCCGATGATTTCGCCCCGAGCGACCGGCGACCGCACCACCGCGGCATGCAGCATGCCGTAGATTTTAATGTCGTCGGCGAACAAGCCGGCGCCCCCCGCCCTCACCTGCGCTTCACGGCGCACCGCTCTTTTGCCGATTACGCTCATCGGCCCGAAATCCGATCCAGATCTTCTCTCGTATCGATATCCGTAACGACACCCGGGTCGTCGGATCGAACGAGATTGACCATGCGCTCATGCTTGCCGATTATCACTTTCAGATTCGTTTCATCGGGCGATTCCATCACTTCCCGCATGATCTTGTAAGGGATAACCACCGGATGTCCTCTTTTGCGATCATGTAGGGGGATGATTATTCTTCTGGGATTTTTGGCGAACGCTTCTTTCAATTTGACGTATGTTTCGAAACGCACGAAAGGGTGATCGACCAGCGCGATAACCGCTCCGCAGACTTCACGAGTAAAAGCGGCCAGACCTGTTTTCAGCGATGAAAACTGGCCATCTTTCCAGGCGGAATTTATGGCGTAGGCGATACCGATGCGGTCGGCTTCGCGGGCGACGGCGGCGGCCTGACTGCCGAGGACCGCGATTATCGGGCCGCAACCGGCACGCCTGAGATTGTCACCGATCAACCCGAGGAAACTTTGACCTTCGTGGTTTGCCAGCGCCTTGTTTTCGCCGAAACGTTTACCTTCACCGGCCGCCAAGATGACGGCGGCGATATCCCAGCATCGCTCCCTTCTCACTTCATCTCCGTCATGGAATCATCCATGGTCAGGGCCATGACCGCTTTGCAGGTATGCAATCTGTTTTCGGCTTCCCGGTAAACGATCGACTGCGGCCCGTCGATAATTTCATCCGTTACTTCATTGCCCCTGTCGGCGGGTAAGCAGTGCATATAAACCGCGTTCGGTTTGGCCAGCGCCATCAGGCGCGAATCGCAGATCCAATGTTTGTAATCGGCCGCCAGTTTCAGCGCCTCCTGCGGTCTGGAAAACAGCTCGAGGACCCCCCAACTCTTTGGATAGACGATATCGGCGTCGGCGAAAGCTTCTTCCATAGAATCGGTGATTTCGAATTTGCCGCCGTGTTTTTCCGCGTTTTGACGGGCGAGTTCCACCTGGTCGGGCATCAACTTGAATTCGGGCGGATGGGCCAGGGTGACGTGCATTCCGTATCTGGTAAGCAGCGTTATCAATCCCTGCGGCACCGAAAGCGGCTTGGCGTAGCTCGGCGCATAAGCCCAACTGACCGCTATTTTCTTCCCCGTCAGGTCATCCCCGAAAATTTCGCGCATCGTCATCAGATCGGCCAAGGTCTGGAACGGGTGATCGATATCGCATTGCATATTGAAAACCGGCACCGAGGCATGGCGGGCGACCTCCCGCATGTAGCTGTTTCCTTCACCGGGCACCAGATCATGGCGGATGGCGATGGCATGGCCGTAAGAGGAAAGGATGATTCCCATGTCTTTGGGGCTTTCGCCGTGGGCGATCTGCGATGAACCGGCTTCTATAAAATGGGCGTGGCCGCCAAGCTGGGTGATGCCCGCTTCGAACGAGTTGCGGGTGCGGGTCGATTTATCGAAAAAAAACATGAACAGGGTTTTATCGGCCAGGATTCGGTGAGGGATATTGAGTCTTTTCTTGTCTTTCAGCTCGATCGCCTTGGCGATTGCCGTATCGATCTCTTCCTTGGTCCACTCCTGGGTGGTAATAAAATCTCGTCCTCGTAAATCGATCGTCATGTCAAATCTCCATCTGATTCATGGCAAGCTCCGCACGTCCTCGACATTGAACAATAGGGCGATTACCGATTAGTCAAATTACATCAAACTCTTCTTTTCGTGCAAGTTAATTTGGTCTTCTCTGGATTAAGCACAAAAAGGCTTTGCCGTGCTCGCCATTAATTCATCGGGGCCGGCGGCCGCCGTTTCAGGAACTTGCCATGTCCGGTCGAACCGACGAATTCCCCGTCGAGCACGATGATTTCGCCACGGCTGATCGTAATCTCGGGCATTCCCCAGACCGTTTTCCCCTCGTAGGGCGACCAGTCGCAGCGGGAATGCAGGCTTTTCGCGGAAAGGACGGTTTTCCGATCGGGATCGATGATCGCCAGATCGGCATCGGAGCCGACGGCAATTATCCCTTTTCTTGGATAAAGACCGAATAGTTTGGCCGGATTTTCACTTAAGGCCTGCACCATCCTTTCGAGCGTGATCCGGCCGGTCCTGACTCCATAGGTGTATATCAGCGGCAACATAGTCCCCACTCCCGACAAGCCGCAGGGGATTTTGGTGAAATCTCCCCGCCATGAGGATTTTTGTTTTTTGCTGAAACCGCAATCGTCGGTGGCGATCACCGAGATCGTCCCCTCGGCCACCCCCCGCCATAGGGCATCCTGATCCTTCTTGGTTCTAATTTGAGGAGAAGTGGCGTAAAGGTATCCATCGTCGCCCCGCAAAACGGCGTCGGTGTAAACCAGATAATGCGGGCAGGTTTCGGCGAACACGAAAACGCCGTTCCGGCGGGCGCGTTTCACTATTGAGACGCTGTCTTCGGCGGACATATGCACTATATACAGCCGGCCGCCGGCATGCTCGGCAAAGAGAACGGCTCGGTTGACCGCTTCAGCCTCGATGATGGCCGGCCGCGATAGAAAATGAGCATAGGCGCCGAATCTTTTCCTGAGAGTTATGGTATGGTAGCGTTTCACAAAGTAGTCGAGGAGATCGGCCGATTCGGCATGGACGGTGATCAGTCCGCCCACGCGGGCGGCCGTTTCCAGAGCGGCGTAAAGTGCCGCGTCGTTGCTGTAAAGGCCCTGCTCTTTATAAATCAGGTAGATCTTGAATGAGGTAATGCCCTGCTTGACCGCTTCGGCGAATTCCGCCACCGTGCGCGACGTCCAGTCGGTGGGGACCGCATGTAGCGAATAGTCGATCGCCACCCGGCCATCAGCCTGCTGGCGGCGATTCTTGATCGCCTCGAGAAGGGACTGCCCTTTTTTTTGAATCGCGAAATCGATAAAAGTGGTGATTCCGCCGCAGGCG
>CAZHVC010000056.1:0-8228 GCA_964535765.1 uncultured Ignavibacteria bacterium
CCAGGGAATAGTTCTCGCGATTATCGGCCATTTTATCATAAAGCTGCAGAGCGCCGATCAGGCGCGACTGCAGTCGTCCGTAGTGCCGCTCCAGCCTGAGGGCGACCGCGCTCAAAGGCGGTTTGTTTAACAGCGGCTTGATTACCGACAGATATGCAATTACGATCAGCGCCGCCAAAAAAAGAGCAATCGCCGCCGTGCGGAATAACGGGCCGGGCCAGAAAACCAGGGTGGTGAACCAGAATATAACCAGACCGGCGGCCAACAAAGAGGCCAATCCCAATGACCCCTCGAAAGCCAGCCGGTTGTTGATTTTTCGGCCGGTTTGCCGAAGCTTTTCGACTATTGTCGAGTAATCTTTATTGGCCATACGCTACCTATTGCATCATGGCGTAAGCCACGATATTGGCCGCCATTTTCAAGGCCGCCTGATGTTTTTCCGGAGGATCGTTGTAAACCTCGCTGTCCTCGAGTCCGTCGCCGATATCGCTTTCATAGGCGAAAAACACCACCAACCGTTTCTTTTGCGCCGGATCGGCCGACCAGAACAGGCCGAACCCTTGCGGCGGCTTATTGTCGTGTTCGTGAATTTTCGGCAAGCCGTTGGGAAATTCGTAGAGAATATGGAAAATCGGATGGTTGAACGGCAATTCGACCAGCTCCTGATCGGGAAAGACCTTTTTCATCTCCCGTTTGAAAGCCGGCGCCAGGCCGTAGCTGTCGTTGGCGAACAAAAAGCCCCCGGAGGTAAGATATTCCCGCAACGCCGCCACCTCTTGATCGCTGAACTTTACGTTTCCGTGGCCGGTCATGAAAAGAATCGGATACTTATGCAATTCCGGACTGGTGGCTTCGATATTCACCTCGCGGTCGACCGCCTTTACCGGGGTGTATTGGTCGAGAAAGCGATGCAGATTGGGCAAAGCCGATCTACCCCAATACCAATCGGCTCCCCCCGTATAGCGCAGGCGGGCGATAGTTACGGCCGAAGGATCGTCGGTCCTTTTGCCGACTTGGGCGAAAGGGGTCGCCGTGAACAGAAGAATCAGGCCTGTGGCGATGGCTTTATTCATCGTTGCAATAATGATACGCTTCGGAAGCCGCAATGTTTGCCGGCTTTAAGCAGGCGCGGCGCGAAATCAATCTCGGCCGATCAAGCCTGTTCATATCGATATGCCGGTCAAATCAAATATAAGCACGACTTCTATCAAGTCAACGGCAAAACATCCATACAAGGTTTCAAAATTCTTGCAAAAGCGTCGGCGAAAATGGCTTATTGTATAGCCTATGGACGATTTCGGTCATATGAAATTCCGCCGACTTGCAATCGGCAGCGCAAATGCGCCCAGAGAAATCTGCCTGACCGAGCTGCCCTGCCGGTCAGGCGGCAAAACGGCGCTGATTCTCAATTCCCGGCAATCGAAAACCGTTTGCGGCGGGGACGAATGGGTGAGACAAACGCTCGAGGCGATAAAATACGCCGGCTCGAAGGGATATACTCTTATCACGAGTGTCGGCCTTATCATTTGGGAATTGCAGGTTTTTTTCTGCAGTCGATATGGATTCAAGCAGTTGATAGTCTGTCCGGCCGAATCGACGGAAAATCAAAAGGAAATTATATCGTCGCTTATCGATGATTTTAACTTGAAGTCGGAAGAGGTCGGTTTTGTATTTTTCCCGACCGGCAGAGCGCGGTCGCCCAAATCGAGTTGGCCGATTCGTGATGAATTGCTGTTCGCCCTGGCGGATACGATCTTTCCGGTGTCGCTGAGGCCCGGGGGCAATTTGGAGAGGCGGCTTAAGTCGGCAGCCGGCAAGGAAATAATCCGGCGCCACCAGATTCCTTATCAACCCGGTGGAAAAACAGCCAGCGCGTCCGAAACGGATTTTGATAATGATTTTCGGCCGGTCGAAAATTGGAATCATATAGCCCACTGGACGCATAAATTTCATTCGCCTTGGCCCAACGAGAACAGATTCGATTTTTACTTAAGAATCAGCGGATCCCGATCGTACCCCTCGACCGCATTCGACACGCTTTGCAATATCCTCGATTGCAAAACGATTTGCGGCTCGACTCAAAATCAAAACGAAAGGCAAAAAGCGGTGGCGTTTTCAGCCCGGCCGCCGCAGGAAATGCTGTCCTTGATGACCTGGCGCAGCAGGTACAACCGCCTGAACTTCGAACCTTTCGCCATCGCCGTCAAGAGAAGCGCCGCCCGCCGAATGGGTATTCGGCCGGTAATTTACGGCCCCCGGTCACTTTACCGTAGGCTTTCGGAAAACGATCGCCCATATTTCCAAAACGAAGGAGCGGCAAGCGGCGGGAATTGGAAACCTGAGCAAGAGTGGCGATTTGTCGGCGATCTGCCGTTGGCTGATTTTTCTCCGGAGGAGTTGTTGATAATCACGGCCACCGCAAAACAAGCGGAACTGATCGATTCCCGTTTCGGCTTGCCCGTTCATCATCTTTTCGGCGCCCGCAGGACACTTTGAGGGATCTCGAAAAAGGCCCTGGCGGTAAATCGTAAGCGATTGTATGGCAAAGAGATGGGATTATATATTTTTCGTTAGAAAGCTTGCTTTTAGGCGGCCAAAGTGGTATAATAAATAAATGACAGGGAAGATTTATAACGGGAGCTCTATGTCGGCCACGCATGGTTTTTCGCAAATCGGCGAAATCTTGAAAAAAGCCCTGCAATCGGCCGGAATCGCCGAGCGGCTGGAGAAACAAACGGCCATAACGGCATGGCCTGAGATAGTGGGGCGGACGCTGGCCGAAAACGCGATCCCGATAAAAATCGAAAAGGATACGTTAATAGTGCGCGCCAAAAGCGCCGCCTGGCGTAATGAACTGATTTTTCTCAAGCCACAGATATTGGCGAAAATCGCCGAACGGATAGGCGAAGATAAAATAAAGGATATCGTTTTCTATTGAGATTAAACATACGGAGGGGAAATTGGTAGCAAAAGGAATCGCCGGTGAGGATATGACGGAGGAAATCGAACAACCCGCAAACGGCAATTACGACGCCTCAGCGATTACCGTGCTTAAAGGGCTCGAGGCGGTGCGCCGACGCCCGGCCATGTATATCGGCGATACGGGCACTCGCGGTTATCATCACCTGATCTATGAGGTCGTCGACAACTCGGTCGACGAGGCGATGGCCGGTTATTGCGATAAAATCACGGTTACTCTCAACGCCGACGGCAGCGTCACGGTCGAGGATAACGGCCGGGGCATACCGGTGGATATGCATCCCACCCAGCACAAACCGGCGGTCGAGGTGGTGATGACCATGCTTCACGCCGGCGGCAAATTCGATCACCGCACCTATAAAGTTTCCGGCGGCTTGCACGGGGTCGGCGTATCGGTGGTCAACGCGTTGTCCGAATGGTGCGAGGTCGAGGTTCATCGCGACGGTCTGATACATACTCAACGTTACGAACGCGGCAATACCGTCAGCGACTTGAAACAGATCGGCAAAACCCGCCGCACCGGAACCAAAACCACGTTCATGCCGGATAAAACCATTTTCAAAAAGCAGGAATTCAATTTCGAAACGCTGGCCTCGCGGCTGAAAGAGCTGGCTTTTCTGAACGCCGGACTGCGTATTGTTCTAATCGACAACCGCGGCAAAGAGCCGGTCAGCCAGGAATATTACAACAAAGGCGGCCTCGAATCGTTCGTTCGGTATTTGAACGAAAACAAGAACGTCCTGTTTCCCAAGCCGGTCTATTTTCACAAAGAACGCGATTCGGTCGATGTCGAACTGGCGTTGCAATACACCGACGGCTACACCGAAAATATCTTTTCCTACGTCAACAACATCAATACCATAGAGGGCGGTTCGCATCTGGTGGGGTTCAAGACCGCTTTGACCCGTACCGTCAACAACTACGCCGCCAAGAACAACCTGTTCAAAAACGGCGATACCCAGCTGCAGGGCGAAGACGTGCGCGAGGGGCTGACCGCCGTCATTTCGGTCAAGGTGGTCGATCCGCAGTTCGAGGGGCAAACCAAGACGAAACTTGGCAATTCCGAGGTCAAGGGAATCGTCGAATCGATCGTCGGCGAACATCTCGGCATTTACCTTGAGGAAAACCCATCGGTCGGCCGGAAAATAGTCGAAAAATGCCTATCGGCCGCCCGGGCCAGAGAGGCTGCCCGCAAGGCCAAGGAGCTGGTGCGGCGCAAGTCGGCGCTGGAATCGGGGACGCTGCCCGGCAAGCTGGCCGATTGTTCGCTCACCGATCCCAGTCTGTGCGAAATATATATCGTCGAGGGCGATTCCGCAGGCGGTTCGGCCAAGCAGGGACGCGATCGGCGGTTTCAGGCCATTCTGCCCCTCAAAGGGAAAATCCTGAACGTGGAAAAAGCCCGCATAGATAAGATTTTGGCCAACGAGGAGATACGATCGCTGATCACCGCTCTCGGCACCGGTTTCGGCGAGGATTTCAATTCGGAAAACGTGCGCTACGGCAAAATCATAATCATGACCGACGCCGATATCGACGGTTCCCATATCCGGACGCTCATCCTGACGTTCCTGTATCGCCATATGCGGCCGCTGATCGAAAGCGGGCGGGTCTATATCGCCCAGCCGCCGCTTTACCGCCTCAAAAAAGGGCAACAGGAGCTTTACGCGTTCGATGACGAAGAGCGCGACCGGGTGCTGGAACGTTGGGGGAACACCGGTATAACTATCCAGCGCTACAAAGGATTGGGCGAGATGAATCCGGAACAGCTCTGGAAAACCACCATGAACCCGGAAACGCGCACCCTGCTGCAGATAGATCTGGAGAACGCCGCCGAGGCCGACCGGATATTCACCACTCTCATGGGCGATGAGGTGGAACCGCGGCGCAAGTTTATCGAGGAGCACGCCCGGTTCGTCAGAAATCTGGACGTGTAACTATCGGGGGCGCGGCCAACCCCGGGGGCGAGGCCGTTTTTGCCGGAGCAAGATAAGTGTTGCTTTATATTATGGAACGGCCGATCGGCTGCGGCTCATCAATAGCGCCGGAAACGACGTTTGAGGCCGAGCAAAACGAAAGTGACCAGCACCAGCGGCACCAACGAGTTCAACAGCGCCGTCATCATTCCGATAAAACCGTGCGGTTGGTAAAGATTCTGCTGAAACGGAAATAAGTTTATGGGGATCAGCCGTAAGCAGGTGAAGACGATGGCGTCCGTCAAGTTCCGGGTCAACACCGGGTCGGTCCCGCCATTTAGCCGGTAAATGCCGGTGGAGGAATTGACGACCGCAAAAAACGATAGCGAACAGACCAGCCAGTTAAAAGCCCGCAGCGGCTTTTCGCCGTAGCCGGCGATCAGCTTGTAAGCATAATAGAGGGCGGCGCGGATTTTGGCCAGCGCCCCTTTTTGTTCATGGCGGTAATAATATCGCAGTGCTTCGCATTCCTGATAATAAAAGTGGCCCGCTTCGGCGAAATCCTTGGTGCGGTCGTGGGCGGCTTTCAGGCGGCGATACAGAGTGGCGATTTCTCTTCTATCTTTTAAATCTTTTATATAATATTTATCGTTGAATTCTTCTTTCTGTTCATCCGTAGCGAGGTTTTCCCGCCGTTCGAGCCATATCTCTTCGAGCAGCTTTCTTTTGGCTTCCGGAGTCCGGCCCCAACTGTTGGAGTGGAATCTGGCCAGATCGAAGGAGCTTTTATAGAACGAAAAGAAACGTAGGTCGCAGTCGCTGATATAGACGTCGTTAAGCCGGCAGTGGCGGAAAATGAGAATCGGGTTCGGCGATTTCTCGGCGACGCCGTTTTGCTGGGTCTGCTCCATGGGCGTTGTGCCGGCGGGTTGATCCTTTGGCTCGGCGTTGATACCGCTGAAAAAGGCGTTGTATTCCCGGAAAAGGATTCGATCGAAGGTGATTAGTGATTCTTTAGGGGGAATTGCTTGAGTTTGCGGCGGCCGGCCGGATTCCGCTTCCGTTTGCTGCGGCGGGTTGGATTCTGCCTTTGGCCATCTTAGAGAGAAAACCGATTCCGGGCCAAGCCTTACGCCGCTGAAATCGAGGGAATCGCCTCGGCAAGTTATTTGGTCGAAAATAGTCTCTTTCTCGAAACGGCAATTCCGGAATTCGCCCTCACGAAATTGCGTACCACTGAAATCGGCGTCGTCCTGAAATTGCGCTTCTTGGAAATTCGCAAGCATATGAAATCGCGCAAATAAGAAACCGGCATCGCCCTGAAATTGCGCTTTGTGGAAATTGGCATCGTCCTGGAATTGCGCTTCGCTGAAAATGGCACCGCCCTGAAATTGCGCTTTTCTGAAATAGGCCTCGCACTGAAAATGGGCTACGCCGAAAATGGCACCGCGCTGAAATTGTGCTGCGTCGAAATCTGCCTTGCCCTGAAATTGCGCTTCGCGGAAATCGAAATCCATCTGAAATCGCGCTTCACGGAAAATGGCCTCTTTCTCGAAACGGCAATTCCGGAATTCGCCCACGGCAAATTGCGCTCTTGGGAATTCGGCATTGCCCTGAAATCGCGCTCCGCTGAGAATGGCAACGCCCTGAAAATTCGCACTGCTGAAATCGGCATCGCTTTGAAATTGCGCTTCGATGAAAATGGCACCGCCCTGAAATTGTGCATTACTGAAATCGGGATCGCTTTGAAATTGCGCTGTGCTAAAATATGCAAGCTCATTGAATTGCGAACGGCTGAAATCGGCAGGGCTTTTAAATTGCGCTTCGCTGAAAATGGCTTCGCCCTTGAATTCTGTTTCGATGAATGCGGCATATCCCAGAAATTTCGCTATATCGAAGCGTACATGGCCCAGAAATTGCGCTTTCTTGAATTCTACATCACCATGAAATTCCACTTCGATGAAACGGGCCTCGCCATGAAACTTGGCATCGCTGAAATCGGCAAAGCCCTGAAATTGTGCTGCGCTAAAACTGTACGCCCATGGAATTGCGCATGGCTGAAATCGGCGTTGGTCAGCGTGGCCGGATTATCTTTAACGGAGAATGCGATATCCCCCGGAAAAACGAAACCGGCGCACTGGAAATTCCCTCGGGCCTTCAGGTCCTCAAATAACCTGCGGTTGAATTCCTCGACCGATATCCCCTTTTTCTCTTTCGGGGCATGGAAAAGGCAATACACATCGTCATGAGGCGAATTGACCGGACGCCCGCAGTTTTCATACCGGCAATCAGCCATCGTTCATACCCCCTCGATAACAGCTGGATTGAATAGCATGTTGAGAGAGGATAAATAACGGCGACCTATCCGTCAACGCTCTTTTTGAGTGGCGCCTGTCAAACCCCGGTCGCCGGCGGCTCACCCGGGCGGCAGCGCCGCCAGGTAGCCTATTTTCCTGCCCGCCGCCAGATGCCGCCGCTCATAATCGGTTTGGAAAACAAGCAACTGATCGGCAAGGCCCGAACCGTGCACGTCGGGGATTACCGTGACTATCCGCCAATTTTCTTGCCGCAGCATCCTTTGGCTGAAATCGAGCATCCCCTCGTCGTCGGTTTTCAGGTGCAGCCGCCCGCCCGGGCGGAGAATTCGGCGGTATCTGCGCAAAAATTCTGGCCCGGTCAGCCGTTTGGCCTGGTGCCGGCGTTTGGGAAAAGGATCGGGGAACGGCAGCCAGATCTCCTCGATCTCCGCCGGACCGAACAGCGAATCGACCTGTTCGACCCTGGCCCGGACAAAGACGACATTGGCCAACCCCAAAGCCGCCGCATCGCTGGCCGCCCGCCATAAACGCGCCCCCTTGATATCGATACCGACGAAGTTTTTCAGGGGGAAAAGTTGAGCCAACTTTAGCGAATATTCCCCCTTGCCGCAACCCAGCTCGGCCACCAGCGGACGATCGTTGCCGAAATAGGCGGCCGCCCACTTTCCGGTATAATCCCGACAGTCGTTCAAGAAATGCGGCAGGCACTTCAGGGCGGCGATTTTGAGGGACTTACTTCTCGGCATTTTCCGGTCGCTTTTTTTTAAGGGACGGCATCGGTTGCGCCATAGATAATCATAGGCGAAGGCGATGTCAACATCGGGAGATTCGTTAGCCGTCCGGGCGGCGAAAGTTTTCCTTGAATTCGGTTATTTTTGGTTATAGAAATATTTAAATATGGTTAACAGGGCGCAGCCAATCATAACAAAATTATTACGAAATCCTAATAATATTTTAGCGCTGAAATCGGTCATTCGGGCATGGAAACCTTTAACATAAAGAGGTGATTTATGCC